>NZ_JASJEB010000170.1 GCF_030064895.1 Crocosphaera sp.
TGGCGGAGCCCTTGGTTGCTCCCAAAGCCATGGCCGCTCGCACTCCAATTACCGCCATTCCCGGTGTGGAGAGCCAGGTCGTTTGGCAGTACATGGATAACCTGAATGCCAATGACTTTGATGCGCTGCTCCAACTCTTTGCCCCAGATGGTGCCCTGCAACCGCCGTTCCAACGCCCGGTTGTGGGACATAATGCCCTATTGCGCTTTTTCCGGGAGGATTGCCAAAACCTAAGATTGTTGCCTGAACGGGGCATAACAGAGCCACAGGAAGAAGGCTACACTCGAATTAAGGTCACAGGCAAAGTACAAACCCCATGGTTTGGCCGGGATGTGGGCATGAATGTAGCATGGCGATTCCTGCTTAATCCAGAGAACAAGATTTTCTTTGTGGCCATTGATTTACTTGCTTCTGCTCAGGAGTTGCGGAACCTGGCATCTTAGCTTGACCTCTCATCGGTTCGGGTGCAGCTTCTGTCTGTGATTTCTCAGATAATGCGCTCGACTCTATCAAGGGCTAACTACGGTCTCTTGATCGGCGTTCCCATGGCGAGGAGAGCGCTCTTATCAGAGCCGCTCCGCTGTTAGCGCTGCTTTGCGATAGCAAACGCCGGGTTCCGACCGCGCCTGTGCACAGCGCTATAACTAGCGATTAGCTTTTAGCATTTCCGTTCCGGTATGCTTTGCAAACGCGCACATTTACTGCTAACTGCCGATCGCCAGATCGCTTATTTAAATGCAAAACAGCTTATCAATTTGCTGTCGCTTCTTGTTGATTTGATGTTGTAGAGGTATCTGCTGCTAATAGAGGTGAACGTACAGACAAATAAATTAATGGACCTAAAAGTGGAACCAATGCTATCCAATACCACGGAGATTTTTTCATTCCTCGCCTACTCATATCATCTCCTAACAAAGTGGGAAATAATAGACACAACAGACAAAAATCTAAACTCATTACATGAATAAATCTACTACTTTGCCACTGTTGAATAAAGTTTTCCCAGTCGCCATTTTTCAAACCATATATGAGTAAGAAAATAGTACCTAATGTTAAAGCAATTCCTAAGATTCGAGAATCTAATATATTAAGCCATAAATTCTTTTTCCCGGAAAAAATAGGATTAGGTTGGCGCAATCCTAAATAGGGTAAAATAGCAAATGCTCCGACTCCAAATGATAATGTTGAAAATAACCACGCTGGTATTTTTTGTTCTCTACCATCAAAGAATAATAAACAACTATAAATTAACGGCCAAATTCCCATAATATTGAATAGAGATACAATCAAAGGATTAATATTTTCCCATTCACCTGTTGACAATTTTTGGATTAATTCTAAAGTATCTGGTTGACTAGGGGGTGCAAGCAGGAAAGCATAAATACTAAACCCTATCCAAAGTAACCAAAAAGCTATTTTTTTCCAGATCATAGTTTTTTTTAAATGAAATGTTTTGCTAGTATAACTGAAACTTCAAGTATCAATAGACATCTCCAATAATCAAAAATAAAATCAATTATTTCCCCCTATTCCCTACTCCCTCATTGAATGAAATGTTTTCCTAGTATAACTGAAATTTCAAGTATCAATAGACATCTCCAATAATCAAAAATAAAATCAATTATTTCTCCCTCTTCCCTACTAACTAATCCCTCATTTAAGAGACCTCTTGCAAAAGTTTTAATTAAATAAATTCAAGATATGAAATTTTTGATTCCCTACTCCCTATTCCCTATTCCCTATTCCCTGACTTCTGCAAGAAGTCTAAGGTAAAAATCGGTCTAAAGCTGACTTTAAAGCAGCAATTTCAACATCAATATCTCCATCTTGAGTAGCGCGAGAAATACATTCAGATAAATGATTATCCAAAACCATACGAGCTACTCGGTCTAAAGCACCACGGACTGCAGCTATTTGTATCAAAACATCAGGGCAAGGACGATTATCTTTAATCATAGTTTTAATTCCTCTAACGTGCCCTTCAATTCTTGATAATCTATTGATCAGACTTTGTAGAGATTCTTCACTATGAACATGAGGATGAGCAGAAGAGTGATGGTGATGTTCAGAATTGAAATCTGTCTGAACTGTATCATTAGCTGGTTGTTTTTTTTGTTTGTCAGATATCACCATAAATTTATAGTATAATATAGGATAGTTGGCAATATTGTAACACCAAACCTACTAAGTTAGTCAATCAAATGTTAATGCTATGAGATTGTTAAATTTTTGTCGAATAACTACTAAAAGAATTTCTCAATTATTGGCCATTTTTATCGTTTTTACTTTTGTAGTTGCTTGTCTATCAACAGTACCAGCAATGGCAGCTTCAAGACTATTTGCAGGGTTATCGAATCCTCAATTAGTAGCATTGCAAGGTATACCAGATAATATCAATACTAGAAATAGTAATAGTTTTGTGACAGAAGCTGTCAATAAAGTTGGTTTAGCGGTAGTTAGAATTGACACAGAAAGACTAATTACTAGACCTACTAATCCTTTTTTTGAAGACCCTTTTTTTGAACGTTTCTTTGATGATAATGTAAGGCTTCAACCACCTTCGCAAGAATTGTTAAAAGGTCAAGGTTCTGGTTTTATAGTTGACTCGAAAGGCATAATTTTAACCAATGCTCATGTAGTAGATAAAGCTGATAAAGTTACTGTGAGTTTAAATGATGGAAGAAAGTTTATTGGGGAAGTAAAAGGAACAGATGAAGTCACAGATTTAGCAGTAGTTAAAGTTGAGACAAAAAGTGAAACTTTACCAGTAGCAGACCTTGGTAATTCTGATTTAGTACAGGTAGGAGATTGGGCAATAGCAGTAGGAAATCCCCTAGGATTTAATAACACTGTTACTTTAGGAATTATTAGTACCTTAAAACGTCCGAGTTCAGCAGTAGGAATTCCTGATAAAAGATTAGATTTTATTCAAACTGATGCTGCTATTAATCCAGGAAATTCTGGGGGTCCGTTGTTAAATGATAAGGGTGAAGTAATTGGAATTAATACTGCAATAAGAGCTGATGCTATGGGTATTGGTTTTGCTATTCCTATCAATAAAGCGAAAGAAATTAAAGATGTATTAGCTCGTGGAGAACAAGTACCTCATCCTTTTGTTGGTATTCAGATGATTACTCTAACTCCAGAAGTTGCTAAAGAAAATAATAGTGACCCTAATTCTGTTTTAATTTTGCCAGAGGTAAAAGGAGTTTTAGTAACGAAAGTTTTGTCTGATACTCCAGCAGAAAAATCGGGGATGCGGATAGGAGATGTGATTGTAGAAATTGACGATCAATCAATAATTAGTGCGGAACAATTACAGAGGAAAGTTGAAGATGGTGGTGTAGGTGAAAAATTGCAGTTTAAAATTCTGCGAAATGGTAGAGAAAAAGAACTATTTGTTGTGAGCGGACAAATGAATTATTAGAATGTGGCAATAGTAGGGGCGGGTTCCACGTTAAATTAATGGTGTGACAAAGGAGTTGGTAAACCCGCCCCCTCCCCAATAATCATACACAGTACCTCACCAAGTTCTTGTAGGGTGCGTTAATGAAATGTAACGCACCGCCTATCACAATGGTAAAACAAAAAAATGGCAGACGTGTCTGTCTGCTGCCGCACTGTTCTCTTTTAAGCTTGACGCGGCAGTAGGGTGTCTTAATGAAATGTAACGCACCGCGTATCACAATGGTAAAACAAAAAAAATGGCATATGTGTCGGTCTACTACCGCACTGTTATACCAATTTCCAAAAGTAACGCTATACTTGGATAAAACTTCAATTATTAAGTAATTAAACTAAGATAATTACTTTTTTGTTAGTTTCAGCAAATTTAGCATTAATTATTCTTGTTTTTACTTCTCCCCCACTCCCCTACTTCTATCAAATGTAGAAAAGTTTTTGAGAAATGGTATTAAACGGTGCGTTACGGCGCATTTGGTATTAGATAGCTCGACCGTAGTTGGTTGCGCCTCGCCTAACGCACCCTACCAGAGTAGTATTATAGCGGTACTGCGTAAGTCATGAACTAATTACCCGAACATTCAGAGAACATTCAGAGTGGACTCTTTGACATCCTCCCGACGCTGCTCTTACGAGACAGGGTGGGATTCCCTAACATCGCTGATAGGGGCTTTCTGCTGCCTCTTGCAGAGGAGCTGCGCTAACATAGCACCTGCCTCCGAGGCCTTTCCCTCTTTCCGGTCTTACGGTCGCTCCACAGACTGACACTGCTAGCCCAGCAGCCTTATTTTTTTTACCATAGCATACTATTGTAAATACCGCAATATTGATTGGTTTTCATCCCGATGCTCCCCTGCGGGAGAGGGCGGATCAAGGGCCAACGTTGAGATAAAAAATATGAATAACAATAACCCCACTATCGAAGGTATCTATGAAGTCTGCATCGGTACCACCGAACCCTTGCCAATGATTCAATATTGGCAACAATTTGGCTATCGCATTGGCAAAACAGGAGAGTTAACTGCTGATACTGTTAAAAACTTATATGGAGTAAATTCTAATTTACGCTCAATTCGACTCTACCACCAAAATGCCGATCATGGTTTAATTCGCCTCATGGTTTGGGAAAAACCCATTAATCAAGGTTTAGAAATGACATCCATGAAAGTTTTGGGCAACCGTTGGGCGACAACCTTAACTACCGATGTTTTGAATATTCTTAACCATGTTGAAGAGGGCAAATTAGCAGGTTTGCCAATTAAATACACTTTTCCCCAGTGGGAAATAATTTACAAAACAGATAAAGGTCGCCCGTTTATCGATCCAGCGGTGGGAGTGCGGGAAATGATGTTGCTGCAACCATTGACGCGCCAGGTGTTATTTCAACGCTTCAATTACACAGTGCCAGAATACGGCAAAATCGATCGTGCCTCTACTTTGAAAACAAGTCAATTTACCCATGCAGGTATGATTGTACAAGATGATAGCAAGAAAACATTAGACTTTTATGAAGATGTTTTGGGTTTATTGCGATCGCGCGATAACTCAGAAACTTCTTATGAAAGTTCACAAGCAGCAAGACAAATTTTTGATTTACAACCAGGAGAAAAGTTTACAGTTACTACTTTTGACGACCCGCGCTCTTCAACAAATTGGCAAGAAGCACGATCTGGCAGAATGTATATTATTCGGTTTCCTGAAAAAATTAATTTGAAATCTTGTTTTGATAAATCGCAACCTGGTTGTTTAGGAATGTCTTTGTATACTTATCGAGTTAATAATATAAAATATTATTTTGACCGAATTAAAAATTCAGCAGTGACACAAATTACAGATATTGTTGATAATGAATTTGGCGAACAGAGTTTTTCTTTTGTTGCTCCTGATGGTTATTTGTGGAATTTAATGAGTAAGTAAATTATGTCTGGATAATCAACGATAAAACTACGTTTCGCTTTGCGTTTCATGTCGCGAAAGCGTTAACGCGCGTTGTGCGCCAGCTAAACAAAAAGTTTTTGTTTGTAGTAGGGCTTTATCCCCATCTATAACTTAGGGCTTTAGCCCTACTACGAACTTAAAATTATAACTATTTAACCAGACATGATATAAATTTTAAGAAGCATTCAGCTTTCAGCTATTAGAGTTTTGCATAAATATGGGATGTTTTTAATAGTTTTGTAGCATGGGTATATTGCCCGTTACTTCCCAAAAAGCCGAACAAAAATAGCTATTTAAATTAAAGGTTTTAGTAATCTTTCAAGTATTGCAGATTTGGAATAAGCTTTAGGGCTAACTACTGAAGTCAAATAATTCGAGGATGGTATAGCCTTAGATTTAGTCAATGCATTCTGTTCCGAAAAATAAAATTGTTCTAGTAGCGCGTCTAGACTAAAATTGTGGGTAAAATCTAACCCCCCAACCCCCTTCCTATCCCCCCTTACCCCCCTTGGAAAGCTATCCCTTATAAGGAACTCCTAAAACCCTTTTCTGATAGGGAGATGGGGTGGTGGGGAGATGGGGAGATGGGGAGATGGGGAGATGGGGAGATGGGGAGATGGGGAGATGGGGAGATGGGGAGATGGGGGAAGAAAAGACTCT
>NZ_JASJEB010000171.1 GCF_030064895.1 Crocosphaera sp.
CCCATTGGGAATCTGTTATATCTGACGGATAAGAACGTCTCTTCATAAAACTGTCATAAAAACTTATTCCATAGTTTTATAACCACAAATCTGTGCCGCCTAATTTCTTTATCTTTTCTTTACAAACAGTCTCTTAACTCGTTACAATATAGTTTAAATATTATTTCTGGTTTAAATGATAGTTCATATCGATCATACTTTTCTTATACAGTTGTTTGTCTAATTGAGAACGAAAATAAAAATGAAATTATTAACTTGATCAAGAAATTGGATTTAGGAATTGATGATATTAATACTAATCAAATAGATATTACTGAAGATGAACTTGGTGATAATATCCCTCAAGAAATTAGACAGGAGATTATTAAAAACTCAGGAGGAAAAGGAAACTGGATCAATACCAAACATCGTAAATTTGATTCTGAAAATAAGTTTATTTCCACGGAAACCTTTGATTTAGAAGATGAATCTGAGGGAACTAAGAAAGCTTTTGCTTTAGCTGGGATACTTTTTGATATTTTAAAAAATACTCGAACTCTTATTATCGATGAATTTGATGCAAGATTACATCCGTTAATTAGTCGTGCTATTCTTGAATTATTTAACTCTAATGAAACTAACCCTAATAATGCTCAATTAATTGTCATGAGTCATGACACAAACTTACTGAGTCCTAAACTTTTTCGTCGTGATCAAATCTGGTTCACTGAAAAAGATAGATATGGTGCAACTGATTTATATTCCTTAGTAGAATATGATATTAGTGATGATGCTGCTTTTGAAAATGATTACATTAAAGGTCGATATGGTGCAATACCTTATATTGGAGATTTGAGTCAACTAATTAATTCTGATGGCGAAAAAAAAGAAAAATCCTAGAGGATATTCAGGAAGAAAAGTTAATACAAGAGAAGTTAAACAACGATTTTTAATTGTTTGTGGAGGAGAAGAAACAGAAAAAAACTACTTTGACTGTTTTCGTGTTCCTGGTAATGTGATAAGAGTTAAAGGATTGAATAAAGATCCTGATACTTTAATAAATAAAACAATTGAATATCAACAACAAGATGAGTATGATCAGGTTTGGTGTGTTTTTGATAAATATGATTTTCAAAACTTTAACAGTACAATAAAGAAGGCTAAAAATCAGGGATTTGAGGTTGCTTATTCTAATGAAGCTTTTGAGTTATGGTATGTTTTACATTTCGAGTTTTTGAGTACAGCTATTCCTCGTAAAGATTATATAAATAAGTTAAATACATTATTACGTCAAAAATATGAAAAAAATAGTGACACCATCTATGATGATTTATTTGATAGACAAGAAACTGCCATAAAAAATGCGGAAAATTTACTTAAACAGTATTATACACCTAATCCTGCTCAAGATAATCCATCAACCACAGTACACGAATTGGTTAAAGCACTTAATAAACAATATAGATGATAACAAAAATATGTTTAATTCTTGATAGTTACGAGTCAGATCGTAAGGTAGCAAACAGATGAAAAAAAATTGTTTAGTCTAATTTTAATAATTGTGGTGGGCAAAAATTGAGATTGAATCCTAAGTTAACTACAGAAGAGTATTTTCCCACCCTCCTTAATGCTATATTTGTGCGCTCTGGCTTTTTTCTTCCTCTTAGGGTCAAAACAATGTATTCTAAGAGAAATGATTGAGAATATTAATTGCTGAAATATGTCTTCTGATTCATCACAACCGACTATTGTTGCTTTTGTCCCCATGCGTCACTCTAGCGAGCGCGTAATTGGTAAAAATTATCGTCTTTTTGCAGGAAAACCTCTTTATCATTATATTGTTGAAAGTTTATTGAATTGTCCACAGATAACTCAAGTTTGTATTGATACGGATAGTCCTAATATTATTGAAGATGCAGGGCAGAATTTTCCTACAGTAAAAGTTCTCTTACGACCGAAAAATTTACGCTCTGGAATGACTCCGATGAATGATGTTTTGTTAAATTCAGTATCTCAAGTTGAGGCTGATTATTACTTACAAACTCACAGTACGAACCCCTTATTAAAAGCAGAAACAATTACTAAGGCAATTGATTTATTTTTAAAGAGTAATGAATACGATAGTTTATTTGGGGTAACTCGTCTACAAACACGGCTTTATGATGCCGAAGGGAAAGCAATTAATCACGATCCCAGTGTCTTATTAAGAACTCAAGATTTACCACCAGTTTATGAAGAAAATTCTAACATTTATCTCTTCACAAAAAGTATTTTAGAAGAGAGAAAAAATCGCATTGGTCATAAGCCTTTATTGTTTGAAATTGAAAGGGATGAAGCTTGGGATATCGATGAAGAAGTTGATTTTCGTATTGCTGAATTACTCTATAAGACTAGACAAGAAACTGTCAATGGTTAACAATTAAGATAATAATTACTTTCAGAGAAATATTATGAATTGGCGAATTTTAATTACTTGTCCCCCCATGTTAGCATCTTTGGAAAGTTGCCAAGAAAGGTTTAAAAAAGAAAACCTTGAGGTAGTAACTCCTGATATTGTGCAACAATTAAGTGAGGAAGAACTTTGTCAGATAATTGCTGAATTTGATGGGGTAATTGCTGGCGATGATCCTTTTACTGCTAAGGTATTAGAAATCGGTCGAAGAGGTCGTTTAAAAGTGTTGGCAAAGTGGGGTATAGGAGTGGACGCTATCGATTTAGAGGCAGCTAAAAAGTTGGGAATTTATACTTCTAATACTCCTAATGTTTTTGCCGATGAAGTGGCTGATGTTGCCCTCGGTTATACTCTCCTTTTGGCCAGACAATTACACAAAATTGATACTGATGTCCGTCAAGGAAATTGGTTGAAAATTCAAGGAACTTCTCTGAGAAATAGAACAGCAGGTATTATTGGTGTAGGAAGTATTGGCGGTGCGATCGCCCGTCGTTTTCATGTCATGGGCATGAATTTGTTAGGCTATGATGTACGCCCGATTGATAATCAATTGTGTCAAGAAACGAACTTAAAGCAAGTAGAATTAAACGAATTATTTAAAGATTCTGATTGTATTGTTTTAGCCTGTAATTTGACTCCAGAAAATCATCATTTATTAGATGATCAAGCCTTTGAGCAGATGAAAAATGATAGTTGGTTAGTCAATGTTGCCAGGGGCCCTATTGTTGATGAAAAAGCACTGATTAAAGCTTTAGATAGTGGCAAAATTTCTCGAGCAGCCCTAGATGTTTTTGAATCAGAACCCATGACAACCAGTAATCCTTTGGTTAATTATGAACAGGTAATTATGGGCAGTCATAATAGTTCTAATACTAGAGAAGCTGTTTTACGAGTTAATCAAATTGCTATCGATAATTTAGTCAGAGATTTAAAACAGGCCGAGGATAAAAATTGATGAAACCTGTTGTTATGATTACGGGAGTTGCAGGAGGAATAGGTTACGGTACAGCACAATATTTTGCCTATCAAGGATGGTCTGTTATTGGTTTAGATCGTCAAGAAAAGGTAGAATTAGAGGGAATTGATCGTTATTTTCAGACTGATGTATCCGATGCTAAACAAGTTGCTTCGGTGATAGAAAAAATTGATAAACTGGATGGGTTGGTTAACAATGCGGCTATCCAAATTTGTAAACCCCTTGTGGAAATGGAGGTGACGGAATGGGATCAGATCATGGCGGTTAATTTACGTTCTGCTTTTTTGTTAGCTAAAGCAACCTATCCCCTATTAAAAGTCAGTCAGGGGAGTGTGGTTAATGTCAGTTCCGTTCATGCGATCGCTACTTCTGCTAATATTGCTGCTTACGCCACCAGTAAAGGGGGTTTAGCAGCGTTTACCCGCGCTTTAGCCATCGAATGGGCTAAAGATAACATTCGTGTCAATGCGGTGTTACCAGGGGCAGTTGACACACCCATGTTACAAGCTGGTTTGAGCAGAGGTCATCTGTCTGGAAATAATGTGGAGCAATTAATGAATCAATTAGCTGCAAAAACTGTTATTGGTAGAGTGGGAACCACTGAAGAAATTGCTAAAGGAATTTTCTTTTTAGCTAATCGAGAATTATCTTCATTTATGACAGGTCAAAACTTGGTTATAGATGGAGGAGCAACCATTCGATTAAGTACCGAATAAGTTTAAAATTTATTAATTAATAGGGTAATTAAACCATGAATAATATTTTAGAATCAATCAAAGATAGAATGAGAGCGGCCTTAAATTATAGTCCTAGCTATTATGCTCATGGACTGGAAAGAAAGGATTATTATGAATGGATTTTCACTCATTCTAAAAGGCTAGAACAATTTCGAAATATTCATAAAGGAGAAAGTTGTTTTATTATTGGGAACGGGCCATCTCTCAATAAGATGGATTTAACCCCTTTGCAAAAAGTTCATACGTTTGGACTCAATAAAATTTATTTAATCTTTGAAAGAGTAGATTTAAACTTGAGCTATCATATTTCCGTTAACCCTTATGTTGTTGAACAAAGCATAAACAATTTTACCTCTCTTTCTTGTCCTTCATTTTTATCTTTTAAATCTTTTTGTTCTTATCGAAAACAACAAAGTAATAAACTCAAAGTTAGTGATAATCTTTACTTTATCCGCACTGGTTCTGAATTCAATTTCTCCTCTAATATTACCGCAAATATTGGTGAAGGTTATACCGTGACGTATGTAGCGATGCAAATAGCCTTTTATATGGGGTTTAAGCAAGTTTTTCTCATTGGGGTTGACCACAGTTTTAAAGCAGTAGGTAAACCCAATGAAAAACAAGTATTAGAAGGGGATGACCCAAATCATTTTAGCCCTGATTATTTCGCAAATAAGGAATGGCAACTTCCTGATTTAGAAGGATCAGAATTATCTTATAGGAATGCAAAATTCAAGTTTGAACGTGCAGGAAGAAAAATTTATGATGCTACTATTGATGGTAAATTAGACATTTTCCCCAAGATATCTTATGAGAAGGCCTTAGAAATGTGTAATGAAAAATGACTCCAGAAAATTAATTAACTTTGCCTTAAAATTACCCTAGCAGGAGAACCTTCAATCCCTTCTAATTTGAGAGGTAAACAAATTAGTTCATACTCACCAGGAGACACATTAGTTAGATTTAATCCCTCAATAATAACTACCTCCGATCCTAATAATATTTGATGGGTTTCTGGTCCATCGTAAAAACGTTGAATTGATAAATAATCGATTCCGACTAATTCAATTCCTTGATCAACGAGCCATTGAGCAGTATCAGACGTAATAGCTACAAAATCAGGATTAAATTCACTCACATTATTCTCCCACAATTGAGAGTTTTTAGTTTTCAGTAATAATCGTTTAATTCCTGTCGGTAAAGATAACTGTTTAAGAGTATCACTGGTAATCACATCTACCGTTGATAAATCAACAAGAAATGCCTCTCCTATTAACACATCTAAAGAAATTTTATCCACACTTTTTCCTCCTTTAACAAAATGTAAAGGCGCATCGATATGGGTTCCTGTATGAACACTAAAATTAAGGCTAGTATCATTAGCAATATCACCCTTATCTAAGTCTAAATCTCTTGTAAACTTGACAGGGGGACTGCCGGGCCAACAGGGAAGGCGAGAAGAAACAGAAACAGAAACATCAATATATCTACTCAAAATATGACTCCTAAAATTTTCTCATTGTCACTTAGTGTAGCAACAGATGACACGATAGGGCTATTCTCTAAGCTAAGATTGTAAAGAATTATTTGCCCTCACTGTTAATTTTATATAGATAAATTAATAAATTGCGCTAAACTCATTGAATTTTAGTGGTATCTTTATCAATTTCTAGACCATTTCTTTTTAAAGATGTCAATTTCATTTTGACTATAGAAATGTTTCATATATTTTGAGTCATACATTTTATCAATATAAGAGACTGTTTGTAAAGAAAAGATAAAGAAATTAGGCGGCACAGATTTGTGGTTATAAAACTATGGAATAAGTTTTTATGACAGTTTTATGAAGAGACGTTCTTATCCGTCAGATATAACAGATTCCCAATGGG
>NZ_JASJEB010000172.1 GCF_030064895.1 Crocosphaera sp.
TATCTACCGAGCCAAAATTACCGTGTCCCGCTAATAGGGGGTAACGACTGGAAAAGTCCTGTACCATGCGTACTAACGCATCATAAACCGCTTGATCCCCGTGGGGATGGTATTTCCCTAACACATCCCCACGGGGATCAAGCGGTTTATGATGCGTTAGTACGCATGGTACAGGACTTTTCCAGTCGTTACCCCCTATTAGCGGGACACGGTAATTTTGGCTCGGTAGATAACGATCCTCCGGCGGCCATGCGTTACACAGAGACGCGTCTGTCTCCCATTGGAGATCAGGCCATGCTAACAGAAATTAGTGAGGCGATCGTCGATTTTAGTAGCAATTTTGATAATTCTCAACAAGAACCGGTGGTTTTGCCCGCCCAACTGCCTAATTTATTGCTCAATGGGTGTACAGGTATTGCTGTGGGAATGGCCACTAATATCCCTCCCCACAACTTAGGGGAATTGGTAGATGGGGTTAATTGCTTTGATCGACAACCCCGACGTATCCGATGAAAAACTATGGAAACTGATCCCCGGTCCAGACTTTCCCACAGGGGGAGAAATTATTGATACTCAAGGGGTTGAGGCTGCTTATCGCAACGGTAGAGGTAGTATTCCTGTACGGGGAGTGGTTAGAATTCAACGCATGGATGTGGGGAAAAAACGACGAAAAGAGCGAACTGCGATTATTGTCACAGAATTACCCTATCAGGTAAATAAGTCGGCTTGGATCGAGAAAATTGCTGATTTAGTTAACAATGGCCGCTTAGACGGGATCGCTGATATTCGGGATGAAAGCGATCGCACGGGAATGCGAGTGGTGATCGAACTGAAACGGGATGCAGTGGCTAAAACCGTGTTGAGAGAATTGTATAAAAAAACCCCTTTACAACAAAATTTTGGGGCAATTATGTTGGCGTTAGTAGATAATCAACCCCGTCAATTATCCTTACGTCAACTATTAGAAGAATTCCTCAAATTCCGAGAACAAACCCTAACCCGTCAATACAATCATGAACTAGAAGATTGTCGTCATCGTTTACATCTTTTGGAAGGATTATTAATTGCTTTAAACGATTTAGATCGCATGATTGATATTTTACGTAATGCTGCTGATGGAACAACGGATAAGCAACATTTTCAACAAGAATTGAATTTAAGTGAGGCACAAGCTAACGGTATTTTAGCTATGCCTATGCGTCGTTTAACCGGGTTAGAAAGAGAAAAATTACAAGCTGAATATGATCAACTGCGAGAACGCATTAATGAGTTAGAAACCCTTTTAAACGAACGTCACGAATTTTTGAAAGTGCTAAAAAAAGAACTGCGATCGCTTAAACGTAAATATGGTGATGAAAGACGCACCAAAATTGTTAAACCCAAAGGAGAAAAAAGTCAAAAAGTAAGCAAAGAAACTTCTAAAAAACAGCCTAATACTGAAAGAACATCGACAATAAAAACAGAAAATGAAGAAAATAAACAACCCCAACCTTTTCGCCTTTTTAATCCTCAAACTCCTCCCAAAGATGCCATCCTAGAAATGACAGTTCAAGGGACAATTTGCTGGCGATCGCCTAATCATTCAGTACCGGATCATCATCTAGCTAGTTATAGCGAACCGATTCAAGAAAGAGAGCAATTTGTAGTCATTACTGACATCGGTAAAGCTTATCCTGTCAATGTTGCTGAAGTTCCTCCCATTGATATTCAATCCATACCTTTATTAAGTTTATTACCTAAAAGCGCACAGCGAGATAGTAAAAAAATTATCTCTATTTTCTTCTTATCAGATCATCCGGAAAATAAAGATTTGTTATTGTTAACCAACCAAGGAAAAATTAAACGGATTGAACTCTCAGAATTAGAAAGTTTAACCAACCGAGGATTAGTCTTAATTAAGCTGAAAGAGAATGATTTACTTAACTATATTTTTCCTACCCAAGAAGGGCAAGAAGTTGTCATTGCCATGTCCAGTGGTCGTATTTTACGCTTTCCTGTTGTTGATGAAGTCATTCACATAATGGGACGTAATTCTCAAGGAAATCAAGCGTTAAAATTACGCTATGGAGAAACCATTATCGGTTGCGTCACACTTGATGAGAATAAAACGGTTTTATTAGTGTCTAAACTTGGCTATGGAAAACGTTTAAATGTAACAGGGTTACGCATGACAAAATTGGGAGATATTGGTACACAGGCGTTACAATTTAGCAATAAAACTGATAGTTTATGCACTATAATTGAAGTTTCTAATACCGATCAAGTTAACTTATTAACCAGTCAAAATAAAACCGTGATCCTAGAAGCTAAAGATATTAAAATATGGGGCAAAGATGGACAAGGCGATCGCCTTGTTAAATTATCCAATCAAGAAACTATTTATTCTGTGCAAATTCAACCCCATTAAAAATCAATAAATTTCAACAAAGAATATGAAAGAATTATTGACATTGAAGGAGTTGTTACTATCAGGAAATGTGAGAGATGTGTTATGAACCGTTAACACTTTTCTGAATTTCCTAAAAAGATTATCATAGTATTAAAGTAAACAATTATTTACCATGACCACTATATTAGATTTAAAACCGTTAATTAAATTGACATCAGAAGATTTTTATCAACTCTGTCAAGTTAATCCAGATTTACCCTTAGAATTAAGTCGTAATGGAGAATTAATTATTATGTCACCCGTTGGTGGGGAAAGTGGAAATAAAGAAGCGAATTTAATTGCTGATGTTATTTTTTGGAACCGTCAAACTCAGTTAGGATTTGTGTTTAGTTCATCCACTGTTTTTAATTTACCTAACGGGGGAAATCGTTACCCTGATGTTGCTTGGATAAAAAAGGAAAGATGGGAAAGTTTAACGCTTGAAGAAAGACAAAAATTTCCCCCTATTTGTCCTGATTTTGTCATTGAATTACGTTCTCCTAGTGATAGATTAAAACCGTTACAAGAGAAGATGCAAGAATATTTAGATGCTGGTATAAGATTAGGATGGTTAATTAATTCTCAAGATAATAACGTAGAAATTTATCGTCCTAACCAATCAGTAGAAGTGTTAAATTTACCTGTTTCCTTATCAGGAGAAGATGTATTACCAAATTTTAATTTATTAGTTGAATAATTTAGGATAAATAATCAAATGGAAGAGTTATTTGAGTTAAAAGATTTGTTACTTGCAGGTAATATTAATGAGGCTTTATTATTGGTTGAAGAATTGACAGAAATGAGCAAAGATGATAAGCTGAACAAGATTTTTAGTTTCAGTATTGTTTTATTATTACATCTCATTAAACAACAAGCAGAAAAACGCAGTACCCGTTCCTGGGAAGTGTCAATTCGTAATGCAGTACGACAAATTAAACGCTCTAATAAAAGACGTAAAGCAGGTGGTTTTTATTTAACAATTGAAGAATTACGAGAAACTTTAACTGAAGCTTATCCAGCAGCATTAGATCAAGCATCTTTAGAAGCATTTAATGGTAAATATGAAGCTGAAGAACTTGCAGAAATGGTGAATAAAACTGCTATTATTGAGCAGGGAATAGAATTAATTTTAGAAAAATAAACATTAAGGCTATTAATTCGCTAAAATAGTAATTAGTTTTGTAGGGTGGGCAAAGTTTTCTACTTGATGGATAGTCCAAACAAAACTCTAATTTGCCCACCTACCGTGTTAATATTTTGTTTATAAATAGTCTCTAAAGCTATGAATTCGCTAAAATAGTAATTAGTCAACTCAGTAGAAACATAAAAAATGAATACCATTGATTTAGTTACACAAAAAATCCATTTATTACCCCCTGATAAACAAGAGGAGGTTTTAGATTTTATTGAGTTTTTAATCATAAAATATCAACCAGAAACCTCTCGAAAATCTGCTGAAGAATTAGCCATTGAACGCATGAAGGATCTTGATGATCCAGATAACCCTGATAAATGGGAAACTGTTGTTGATATCGGTGACGAAATTGATGTTGAATCTAGTTTGGAGAATTTAAGAAAACGTGGGTACAAAATCAAGGTATCAAGTGAAAGTCAATCATCTTGTTAGAGAAGAAGATTTACCTCAATTATCTGAAGGGTTAAGGAAAGACTTTGAGGATTTTTGTAATTCTATTTTTGTCGAAGATCCTTATAATTGTTTAGGGTTAGATAATCATACCCTTAAAGGAGATTTAAGAGGATATCGTGCGTTAGAAATTGATGAAAATGGAGTTATTTATCGTTTAGTTTATCGTATTTCTGAAAAACCTGCCCCTAAACGGGTGTTTATTTTAAGTTTTGCAGAACATGATCTTGCTTATGAAAAAGCTAAGGAAAGAAAGTAATAACACCGAGGTTTTTGTCCCAGTATGGGGTTTAAACGTATTGCCATGTAACCCCACCACCGCCAAAATGCGACACCGTTCGGCAATAAACTCGCGAATATTTTTATCCGAAGAATTATTAAACCGTCCTTGAGGCAAAACGATCGCCATTCTTCCCCCAGGTTTCAAAAAGTCCAGGTTTCGTTCAATAAATAAAATATCCCGCCCGATTTTATTATATTGTTTACCGTTGGGCTTTTTTGCCAGTTCATAACGGGCAATCATACGGGTTTCCTTAATATCCCCTGCAAACGGTGGGTTGGCCATTAACACATCAAACTGAAACTCCCGATAGTCTTGACTCCCCTTGGGCCGTCGTTTTTTCAGTCGCCTAAACCCGGTATGATAAATATCGTCCCATTCCTCCTGCTTAGTGATTTCATCCCATAGTTCATAATCTAAAGTATTCAGATGCAGGACATTGGTTTGTCCATCCCCTGCAATTAAATTAAGGGTTCGCGCCACCCGTACCGCTTTTTCATCAAAGTCAATTGCAAACACCTTCTCTTCCACATATTCCTTGCAACGAGGGGGTTTCTCTTCCAAGGAAAACAAATGACTCGCTTCTAACCCCTCATCCGCTAAAATGTCTCGCCAAACATGAAAAATAGTATGAACCGGAAACCCCGATGAACCAGCAGCAGTATCGATCATATACTCATCGTATAGTTTAGTAAAAATTAATTTAAAGACTTCCTCAAATACATCAACTCCAGCATTCGCTAAAACTTCATCTTCTGTTTCTTCAATAATTGTTTTCAGGGATTTCTTTTCTTTGACTAACTTATCATTTTTGATCAAGTCTTCTAGGGTGAATTTAATTTGCAGAATATCTGCTAAGGTTTGATTAGCGTTCGGTCAACCTGGAATATCTTCAAAATAATTAGGATCTTTACGTCGATAATAAGAAATTTGTTCCCCATTTGTCCAGATAGCAATGGGCGCACCAGTGGCATTACAATAAGAACGAAGCTGATTTTTTCCGTCTTTTAATTTTGGTTTTTTCACCTCCACAACCACATACACCGTATTAGGACGATCTTTATCCATTATGACAATATCTGCCCGTTTTACTTCCCGTCCAAAATTAACCCCATATTCCACTTGAATACGACTGAGGGGATAAAGAAAGCGATCGCTTAAAACCCTTAAATATAACTGTCGTATCACTTCTTCAGGAGTCAGTTTAATGGCTTTTTGACGCACTAAACAAACGGTATAAGGAACTGTACCTTTTTTTGTTTCTTTGGTCGTAATACTTTGTTCGAGTTGTTCAATTTCTTCGGATGTAAATTGTGACAACTTATAATTTGAGTCTTTGAGAATATCCTCTAGTTTCATAATTTAAGAGACGACAGATTATGTAAAATTTTACTGTACAAAGTTTTACCACATTAGAGCTAAATCTAATATAAATTCGGGCAAAATATCCTCTCCTGATAGGGTTTGAGGATTCTCTAAAATCTCTTTTTCTTGTCCTTGACGATACACTTCGACTTGCTTCTTTTCAGGGTTAATTAACCAGCCCAATTTTACCCCATTATCCATATATTCTTCCATCTTTTCTTGAACTTGCTTTAAAGAATCTGTTTTAGACTTTAATTCTAAGACAAAATCTGGTGCAATGGGTGGAAACTTTTCTTTTTCTTCTTGTGTTAATTTATCCCATCTTTCTTGTTGAATATAAGCCACATCTGGAGAACGATTACTCCCTAA
>NZ_JASJEB010000023.1 GCF_030064895.1 Crocosphaera sp.
AAAAGCGATGCAGCGCGGTCTTGGGGGTTTCCCCCATGAGCGACTGCATCAAGAAGCTTGTGGAGTCGGTCGGACGGGGGTGTTAAGAAATTAGCATCTAGTTACGAGGCAATCTGAAAGAAGCAAGAATCTCCCGTTACAATCTTTGATTTAACGGGAGAGTGTCAAAACTCTTACTCATTTATCACCCTTGCTAAATCATTTATTACTGTTACAAAATGATTAACTCTCATTACTCACTTCTTTCTCCTGCCTCATAAGACTATTTCTTATTAATAGCTAGATAGATCGTGTTTAAAGTAGGTTGGGTTGAGGCACGAAACCCAACACCCATAAGCTTCTGTTGGGTTTCACTATCGTTTTACCCAACCTACCAAGTTTCCAATTACTTTTACAAAACGATTGATCTATCTTAAATGGTAAACGTTTAATATAATCACGAATAACCTCGCCAGACAGAAAACCATGCCAGATTTAGCGTAAAGTGTAATACGTTCAAATTCGTCGTCGGTTAACCTAACTTTAATGCTTTTATCCCTGGCCATGTTCCCTTGATTGGAGTACAATAATCATTATAACCGAGTGACCAGTAATGTGGGCCGGTTAATACACAAAAACAAAAAAAGTACCATGAAAACTGAAGAATCAAAGTATAGGGTTTTTACCACTAATCCCTGGTAATGTAAAACTTTGAGGGACTAGAAAAACTGATACTTTTTGCGGTCGGGCAGCCCGTGTTATGGATAGAAACCAGGAAACAGAAAAGGCTTGTGGAGTCGGTCGGACGGGGGTGTTAAGAAATTAGCGTCTAGTTACGAGGCAATCTGAAAGAAGCAAGAATCTCCCGTTACAATCTTTGATTTAACGGGAGAGTGTTAAATCCTTAGATTACTTCTAGCTTAAGACTGATATTCTGATGCTACAATCATAGATCCAATACCCCGATCGGTAAAAATTTCCAAAAGAATAGAGTGGGGGATACGACCATCGATAATGTGGGCAGCTTTAACCCCTTGAGCCAGCGATCGCACACAACAATTTACTTTCGGGATCATCCCTCCGCCCACAATACCTTGAGCGATTAAGTCTCTAGCTTGTTTAATATCTAGTTTGGTTAAGAGTGTATTGGGGTCTTGATAATCTTCGAGAATACCTGCGGTATCGGTCAACAAGATTAATTTTTCTGCACCCAAAGCTGCGGCTATTTCCCCTGCTACAGTGTCGGCATTAATATTATGAGCTTGTCCTATTTCATCGGCAGCGACTGAGGAAATAACGGGGATATAATTATTATTGACTAAAGCATCAACAATTTTGACATCGACTTTGCTAACCTCTCCAACGAAGCCAATATCTTCTTTGTCCACACGACGGGCTTTAACTAAGTTACCGTCTTTTCCGCATAGTCCCACACCTTGGCCGCCGGCTTTATTAATTAAAGAGACTAATTCTTTATTAACCCGGCCAACGAGTACCATTTCTACTACATCCATTGTTGCAGCATCGGTGACCCTTAAGCCGTCTTTGAATTGGGGTTCAATGCCTAATTTACCTAACCAACTGTTAATCTCGGGTCCACCGCCATGAACAACTACAGGATGGACTCCTACACAAGCTAGAAAAATAATATCCCGAATGACTTTATCTTTGAGGGAACTATCTTTCATGGCAGCCCCTCCATATTTAATCACAACGGTGCGTCCAGCGAATTGTTGGATGTAGGGAAGGGCTTCGCTCAAAACTCGGACGCGGTTGGCATCGGCTTCTTGAATATACTCGTTTTCGCTACTCATAAATTAATGGTTATAACTCACATAGCCTTAAAAATGATAGCATTGTTAAGGCTAATTTTGTCAGAAATTTAATTATAAAATATTCTTAAATTATTTTTTGTTTTAGAATTGTTCCTAAACAAAATATTAAGTAGGGTACGTTAGGCAAACTATAATTTTTTGAGCATTTGCTATACTTTTTTTATGTCGTAAAGCACCAAAAAAAACTATTTTTGTTTGTTATGCCACGCTAATACACCCTACAATTATCTTAGCATAGTCAATAAAATAAAGATAAAAAAGAAAAGATTGTGAACAGTAAAATGTCGGAAGAATGGTTAGCTTTAATGATTGGTAATTCTCGACTACATTGGGGCTATTTTAAGGGGGAATTTTTACATAATACTGGTGATACTCTTCATATTCAGCAAATGGTTAATCCTTTGAGATTGCCTGATAATTGTTTTAGTTTTCCTCTGGCTGATTCTTTACCTTTAATGCTTGCTTCTGTGGTTCCATCTCAAACTAAATTTTGGCAAAGTTATCAAAATGTTAATCTAATTAGGTTAGAGGATGTTACCTTAAATAATCTTTATTCAAGTATGGGCATTGATCGAGCTTTAGCTGCATTAGGTGGGGGAGAAATGTATCAGTTTCCTTGTTTAATTATTGATGCTGGTACGGCTTTAACTTTGACGGGTATTGATAGAGATCGCACTTTTATTGGGGGAGCTATTTTACCTGGATTAAAGTTACAATTTGATTCATTATCTTCAAAAACAGCAGCTTTACCTAATATTAGTTTACCGAAAAAATTAAGCGATCGTTGGGCTAATAATACGGAGAATTCTATTATTAGTGGGATTTTATATACGGTTTTAAGTGGAATTAAAACTTTTATTGATGATTGGTTGCTCAAATATCCTGAAAGTAAAATTATTTTAACTGGTGGTGATGCTACTCAATTATATGATTATTGGCAACAAGAAAATTATGAACAATTAGAACAAATAATAGTTGATCATAATTTAATCTTTTGGGGAATGCGATCGCTTTATGTTTCAGGTTTGTACTTTTAAGAGTTTATCTATTTTTAGTTATGATCAAACAAAAATATTTACTACGTTTATTTATCCTAACTTTGAGTTTATCGATTTTCTTGGGTTCGGTTAGTTCTTCTTATTCTCAAAATCCTTCTTCTAACCTTTCTAGTAAGCAAATGGTAATTAAGGAGATTAAAGGATATGCACAGCGTCATGTTGATAATAATGAGAACATGAAAACTGAGGTTATTATTGAGCTTTATAAGGACAATACTATTGGACTGACAAAAGTAACAATTGCTGAAATTTATGAAACAGAGTATGCTCGACTAAAACAAGTAAAAAATCAAGATAGTAACAGTATTTTTTCACAATTACCTAAAGGTTTATATGGATGGATTGTTGCTGCTGTTCTTTTTATTTTATTGATTATTAGAGATTTAATTAAGGAGTTGCTAAAAACATCATTCAAGAATATAAGTAACTGGGTTTATCAGCAATTTTCGGGAACAGCTTTTTTTGAAGATATAAATCTCAAAAGTTATCGTCAAGCTTTGATTAAAAAATATGAAAAACTGAAGATAATTTTTCGTCCTAATTATCCTTTAGATATGAGAACAGTTTATGTTCCTTTGAAAGTTTCAGGAAGCAAAGAGTATAAATCAATTGAAGTTGATAATGCACTTAAAGATTATAAGCGTTTAGTAATAAAAGGTGCGCCTGGTTCTGGGAAATCAATGTTTTGTAGATATTTCTGTCTGTCTTATGCGGAGGGTAAATTAAACTATTTATTGGATAAACCTATTCCTATTTTATTGGAATTACATAGTTTAAAACATTCTAATCTGACTGTGGAAAATTTAGAAAAAATTTTAGTCAAAGTCTGTGCTTTAAATGATTTTCCTAAAGCAGATCGTTTTATTACTGAAGGTTTGAGAAAGGGAAGGATATTTTTATTATTTGATGGCTTAGATGAGGTTAATATTTCTGCACGCTCATCGGTTATTGAGGTCATAAAAAACTTTTTAGATACTTATGACAAATGCCGAGTTATTATTACTTGTCGTACAGCAGTTTATCAGAATCAATTTTTTGATGTTGTGGATCAAACTTTAGATATAGAAGAGTTTAGAGATAAACAAATTCGAGATTTTCTCAAAGAATGGAAGTCTCAAATGTCTCCTGGAAAATCAGTGGAACAACTGATGGAACAATTGCGAAAACGACCGAAAATTATGGAGTTAGCAAGAAACCCTTTATTATTAACTATGATTGCTTATCTTTATACTGATACACCTTTTATTTTGCCTCATTCTCGTATCGAATTTTATCAAAAAGCAACGGATACTTTACTTGAACTTCGAGATCAAATAAAAAATATACGGAATGAATATGAAGGAAAGAATAAAAGACGTATTTTACAATCTCTTGCTTTATATCTTTCTAATTCTCCACAACAAGATCGTCGTGAAATATCTTATGACATCATAATAAATAAACTTAAAGAAGTTCTCCCAAGTCTTAATTTAAGTCCCAGTGATACCAACCCTATTATCAAAGAAATTTGCGATCGCAGTGGTTTATTATTACGTATTGACGGAGGAGAAAATTATAAATTTGCTCATCTTAGCTTACAAGAATATTTTGCAGCAGAAGCATTAAGAGGGAGTGAACTAGAATTGATTAATAAGTTTAAAATTGATACAGTTGCATGGCGAGAAATTGTTAAATTATGGTGTGGTTTAGCCACTGATAGCACTAACTTAATTCGAGAAGTTTATGAAAAAGATCCTTTAGCAGCGTTGGAATGTTTAGCAGATGCTCAACTTGTTGATGAAACCCTAGCTAACAAAATTATCGAACATTTTAAACAAGAACTTCTCAATCAAGAAGATACAGAAAATATTGCCAAAGCTTTAGCTGCTGTTGCTGCTGATTATCGTCCCAGGGGAGAAGCTTTATTACAGTTTTTAGTTGACATTATGAATGAGGATGATAACTCTAGTCATAAACAAGCAGCAGCGAAGACATTATCTTACACAAATTTACCTAAAGCAGTGTATATTTTAGCTGAATACTATCATCAACCTCATTTATTACAAGTTCGTCAGGAATTAATTAGAATGGGTGACTTGGCTGTGTCAACCCTGGAATCTATTGCTATGGAAAATTGTGTCCAAGCAATGGATGATTTAGTTGCTATTGGAACCCCTGATGCTGCTGATACTTTAGAGAAATTCCTGCATAATCCTCAATTAAAAGAAGAAGCTGCTTATCGGGTGGCTGCTGTTTTAGATAAACTTAAAGAAGATGAAAATAGTAGCGGTCGCCTTTAATTTTTCTAATAACATGATATTATTTGAGTTCGGAGTTCGGAGTTCGGAGTTCGGAGTTCGGAGTTGTTATTTTGTTAAGGACATAATAGGAGTTTGAGACTTGAAGCTTATTAGTAAGCTATCCATAAATTCCCTTTCGTCCAACTCAAGTCATCAATTATGACTACAAATAAACCCGTTTAATTGAACATAATTTCAACAGTCCGTATCTAATCACATATTTACTCTATTTTATCAAGATATACTTTACAAAAGTTATCTATGGGTAAAAATGAACTATAAAAAATGAATGTTAGAATCTTGAAAATTTGTGGGGATATCAAGACAAAAAGTTAATTCAAGAACGGAGTAATTACTGTTACAAGGGGAAAGCCTTATTTTCGGATATAGTTAAAGCCCATCCTACCTAAAATATTTATAACACGAAAATAGCAAAAATGCAAATATCGGGCAAATTTAGTTAAAATATGGCAAAATTGCTTAATTATTAAGTTGTGTAAAGAGAGCAATTTGATTGAAAAATATCATATTTTTACTCAAAAAGTATAATCTTTAATTATATAAAATTAGCTAACTAAATCTTTCTGTTTTTATAACGGATAGAAAATTTATAGTCAATTATGATATTTATAACAATCAGTAATGATATGTGAGAAGCGAGAATATATCAGGACATAATAGTATTATCTCCCTACTATTGCCTCCTTGTAGGGGTTTAACACCGTGTTTTACCCAGAAAGCTAATGTTCTCACAACTGAAACCTGATTGCTATAGATAACAATTCTATTATAAGCCATCGAACTGGTAGAAATCATGAGAATTAATAGTTTACAGCTATTTAATAGACGAAGACGCAGACAAACAACAGAATATTTATCTAATGAAGATTATAGTTGGATTTGGGAACCTTTTAAAGACGCTAAAGATTCAAAGTTAGCTAAAACAGCTTGTTTAGTTTCGGAAATTATTGCTAATAGTTCCCCCGATAAAATTCCTAAAGTTCCTTTCAATCTTGATCCTCGTATTGTCATTCCTTTATGTGCGATTGTTCTTCAAAAGGATCTTAATAATCTTGGTCAAGTCAATATAGAAGAATTTTCTTCTAGAAACGACGCTGTTAATTACTTTCTTTTAAAAACACAACCTAGTTCTCGTTGGCTATATTTATTTGATAGTCTATCTCCTCAATTACAATATAATTTATGTTATATTTTTAGTCATTATCGTCTTTGTAATAAGAACGATTGGCGCAATTTATTCAAGCATAACAATTATGAATTTAATACAAGCTGGCATTATTATTTCATCCTTGCTATTTTCTTAGTTATTTCTGTAATAGCTATGATTAGAGGATTTGTTTTTATCAGAATTACTGTTAATATATTTCTGCGTATATTTGTTATTTTTAATTTTATTATACTCATTGCTTTTTGGTTTTATTGGCGAAAACATGGTTTTAAATTAACATCTTTAAAAGATATAAACCGGAATCATGAATTTATTAATTTTATTTATGATATTGGATTAATAGTATGTGGATTAGGAATATTAATTGAGATTTTTTTTCTTGAGATGTTTCTAGTAATCAGTAATATAACAAGCGAACCAAACTGGTTCGCACTTTCAACTTTTTTTGTCTCTTTCATTGGATTTATTACAAGTTTATTAATCAAAAATATTATCATCAAATCCAAAATAAGAAATGATTTTATAGCTGTGAATATTGGTGTAATTATTATTCTTGGTGGGATTCTTGGTGGGATTCTTGGTGGGATTCTTGGTGGGATTATTATTGTTGGTGTAATTATTGAAGGGATTATTATTGTTGGTGTAATTATTGAAGAGATTATTATTATTGTTGAGAGAATTATACAATCCTTGAAACCTTTATGTATGTTAATTATTATGTTTTCTCCTTTTATATCTAGTCTTTATTTTGTCAACTATACTCTCATTAATTTATTATCTTTGGGATGGATAGAAATATTGCTATTTTGGTTAACTACTTTAGGAATAGGTGGGATACTTTACTGGAGAGGAAAGACCCTTGATTATAAAGCGAGAAACCCCTTAAAAGGAATATTAGATAATACAATCATTCAATAATGGATAATGGATAATGGATAATGGATAATTGATAATTGATAATTAAACTATGAAAATTATTCATCATCTTGTTTGTTTCCACGTATTAAAAAACGTACCTCTTCAAGTAAGACATTAAATCTTTTATCACTGTCAGCTTGTCGTTGTTTCATCAACTCCATTTCTTCAGCGTGTTTTTGCTGTTGTTGTTTCATTAAGGCCATTTGTTCGTCAAACATATCCATTCTCTGTTGAGTTTGAGCAGCTACTTGTAATAAAGCTTGTGCCGTAACTCTCAACCCATCAACACTATCTTTAACTTCACTAATACTTTCTCGCATTTCTGTGATACTCTCTTTCATTTCACCCACAGAAGAAGCCAACTCATCCAACATTTCATCATTCCAACGTTCTGTCGTCATAGCATTTCCCTGATTTTGAATTCTTGCTTTATTTTACCAACTAACTAGAAAAAATATTATTGGCTGTAAACTAATTAACCTTCTTGTTTTCCCCTCTTCCAGTAGGAGATGAAATATTTTAACTGATAACTGTTCACTGATAACTGTTCAAGACCAACATTGATATACTATGCTTATAGATTGCTATTATATTGAGGGATAAAATTAGCCACTAATGCAACCTACTGACCCCGACCAGTTTACCGAACAAGCCTGGGATGCGATCGTAAAATCCCAAGAAGTCGCGCGACGCTTTAAAAATCAAAACTTAGAAGTTGAACACCTTGTTTTAGCCCTTCTAGAACAGGAAAAAGGCTTAACTTTGCGTATTTTAGAACGGGCCGAAATAGATATCCCTCGGTTGCAACAACAAGTGGAAACATTCACCAACCGACAAGCTAAATTTGCTACCGTCGAGCAGCTATATTTAGGCAGAAGCTTGGATATTATGACCGATCGTGCCGAAGCATCCCGTCAGAGTTGGGATGATAAATATATTTCAGTAGAACATCTCTGGGTTGGTTTTGCAGAAGACGAACGTATTGGACGAAAATGTTTACGCAGCTTTAACCTAGATCCTCAAGATTTAGAACAGGCCATAAAATCAGTGCGAGGGACTCAAAAAGTCACCGAAAAAGATCAAGAAGATCGTTACGAAGCCTTAGAAAAATATGGTCAGGATCTCACCGAAGCAGCAAGAGAAGGCAAGTTAGACCCTGTAATTGGTAGAGATGAAGAGATACGCCGAGTAATTCAAGTTTTATCCCGTCGTTCCAAGAATAACCCCGTTTTAATTGGAGAACCAGGTGTCGGGAAAACTGCGATCGCCGAAGGGTTAGCACAACGGATAATTAACGGAGATGTGCCGGAATCATTGAAAAATCGGCAATTAATCTCCCTAGATATGGGTAGCTTAGTTGCAGGGGCAAAATTACGGGGACAGTTCGAGGAACGCTTACAAGCTGTGATGCGAGAAGTCACCAACTCCGACGGTCATATCATCCTCTTTATCGACGAACTCCACAACGTGGTAGGAACAGGGTCACGGGAAGGTAGTTCTATGGATGCAGGGAACCTCTTAAAACCCATGTTAGCACGGGGAGAATTGCGCTGTATCGGTGCAACAACCCTCGATGAGTACCGTAAGCACGTTGAGAAAGATCCTGCCTTAGAACGGCGTTTTCAGCAGGTGTATGTGAAGCAACCCTCCGTAGATGACACTATTTCAATTCTTAGGGGACTCAAAGAACGCTACGAAGTACATCATGGGGTCAAAATAACCGACTCTGCCTTAGTTGCTGCGGCCACCTTATCAAACCGTTATATTACTGATAGATTCCTCCCCGATAAAGCCATTGATTTAGTAGACGAAGCTGCTGCAAAATTAAAGATGGAAATTACCTCTAAACCCGTGGAATTAGAAGATGTAGATCGACGCTTAATGCAGCTACAAATGGAAAAATTATCTTTAGAAGGAGAAGAACAAAGAGGAATTTTAGTTGTTGACAAATCGTCCAAAGAAAGATTAGAAAAAATTCAACAAGAAATTAAAGAATTAGAAGAGATACATGAAAAATTAGGTAGTCAATGGCAATCTGAAAAACAGATGCTAGAGGAAATAAATTCTCTTAAAGAACAAGAAGAGCAATTACGCCATCAAATTGAACAAGCAGAAAGAGATTATGATCTTAACAAAGCTGCTCAGTTAAAGTATGGGAAATTAGAAGGGTTGCAACGAGAATTAGAATCTAAAGAAACACAATTAATTGATATTCAAGACCAAGGAGAAACCCTATTAAGAGAACAAGTTACCGAGTCCGATATCGCTGAAATTGTAGCAGGATGGTCTGGCATTCCTGTTAACCGTTTATTGGGGTCAGAAAGGCAAAAATTATTAGACTTAGAAGGTCATTTACATCAACAAGTTATCGGTCAAGAAGAGGCAGTTTCAGCCGTTGCAGCAGCCATCCGTCGCGCTAGGGCCGGGATGAAAGACCCCTCTCGTCCCATAGGTTCCTTTTTATTCATGGGTCCAACAGGAGTAGGAAAGACAGAATTAGCGAGAGCATTAGCAGCCTTTCTCTTTGACTCCCAAGATGCCATGATTCGCATTGATATGTCCGAATACATGGAAAAACACGCCGTTTCAAGGTTAATTGGTGCGCCTCCTGGTTATGTCGGTTACGATCAAGGAGGACAACTATCAGAAGCCGTTCGCCGTCGTCCCTACTCTGTCGTGCTTTTAGATGAAGTAGAAAAGGCACACATCGACGTTTTTAACATTTTATTACAAGTGCTTGACGATGGACGCATTACCGATTCTCAGGGTCGTGTCGTCGATTTTCGTAACGCTATCATCGTTATGACCAGTAATATTGGTAGCGAATACATTTTAAATTTAGCCGGAGATGATGATAATTATGAAGCCATGCGTAAGAAAGTTTTACAAGCATTACGGAAGCATTTTCGCCCTGAATTTTTGAACCGTATTGATGATTTAATTATCTTCCATACCCTCAAGAAACAGCAATTAAGAAGTATTGTTACTTTGCAACTTAAACGCATTGAAAGGTTATTAGAAGAGCAAAATATTGCCATAGAATTGAGTGATGCTGCCCTTGATTATATCGTTAATTCTGGTTATGATCCTGTGTATGGTGCGAGACCTTTAAAAAGGGCGATTCAACGAGAGTTAGAAAACCCTATTGCTACTAAAATATTAGAAATGACTTTTGATTCTGGGGATACTATTTTTGTTGATTGTAAAGACAATAATTTGCTTTTTAATAAAGAAAAGAAAGATGAAGAAGTTCCCAATGTTGAGGTTGAAGTAGTTTCTTAATAGTAGGGTGGGCAATGTCAACCCTACGATTTATTGTTCTTATTTTTAATATCTTCTTTTAATTGTTTAAGCTGTGTACATTCAGGTTGATCTGTAAACATTTCTCTAGCCCAATGTTCACAATATAATTTCCTAGATATTATTATATCTCAATCACTCTACTGTACGCAAAGTGGTGTAATTACATAAAAATTTTTAAATTTGTTAGTAGCTTATGAGTATAATTTCGTAAATTTCTCAAGATTCAATAAAACCATTAAATAAGTAAACTTCCAAACTTCATCAATTTTTCAGCTTCTGAAGATGTTATTTTTCGTTTACCTTGTAACACATCTAAAACGACTTTCTCACTATCAAATATCTCTAAAAAATCTTGAGGAGATAGATTATCTTCTTCTATTAAAGCTTTAAGTAACTCAAACCCTTCTAATTTTGGAATAGGTTCAGAATTGTCTTCATATTCATAAATTAACATTCCTAATACTCTTACATATTCTCGATCTTCTGGTTGTAATATTCCTTGATCTAAAATAAAATTAACTCTATTTTGAGTTGCCATTAATTCCTCATCATTTTTAATGGGACGAGGGGGAAACTCCATTACTAACTGTAAATAATAATTATTAGCTTCTTTTAAACCAGTCGTCATTTTTCCAAGACTCCTTACTATAGTTTGCGTGAGTTAAAACTGCCCGAATAAAAACTAATTGTGCGTCATAATCAATATAAGTGATTAAACGGTAATTATTACCACTAATATTGAAAACTGTAAAATTTCCAACAACATCTGCTGAAGGAAAGACTTGACGTAGTTCAACAAAATTAAAGAAGTTATACTTAGATATCCTCTCATACCATAGTAGCAACCCTGGCTTGGCTGTAGCGTGTTTTTCCCAAAATTCTCGCAAGGTTCTTCGACTAATAACACGCATTTTAGTTTTATTGCTTCGATTTTCTTAAATAATTATATAATAAAAAGAAAGTCAGACAACGAAACCAATGGTTAAAACACCATCTAAACCTTTAACCCTAGAAGAATTTTTAAACCTCCCTGAAACAAAACCAGGGACGGAATTTATTCAAGGAAAAATTAGACAAAAATCTATACCACAAGCAGAACATAGTTTATTACAAGGTGAACTTTGTTCTGTTATCAATAATATAACAGAAGAGGAAAAAATTGCTTATGCTTTTCCAGAATTACGTTGTACCTTTGGGGGAAATTCTATTATTCCTGATGTCTCTGTGTTTCGTTGGTCAAGAATTCCTATAAATTCATCAGGAAAAATTGCCAACCGTTTTGAAACATATCCTGATTTGTCAATTGAAATTTTATCCCCTCGTCAAAGTTTAACGAGAGTATTAGAAAATCTGTTATATTGTTCTCAATATGGAACAGAATTGGGTTGGTTAATTGATCCCGGAGAAAAAAGGATTTTAGGTGTTTTTCCTGAACAAAAAGTACAATTATTTCGAGGTGATCAAGAATTACCAATTTTAACAGGAATCGATTTACAGTTAACCGTTGAACAGATATTTAATTGGTTAAAATTTTCTTGAAGTTTACCTAAGAATTACTATCTGCTATAATAAAAATAGTTGAAACTTAAACTAAAACATTATGGATTAGTGAACCGATGAAAAATTTAGAAAGTCTTACTATTCATCAGTTCCGAGGTTTAAAAGATGTCAAACTTGAAAACCTGGGTCAAATTAATGTCTTGGTTGGGTTTAATAATTCAGGTAAAACAAGTGTACTTGAAGCGATTCAAATTTATTGTAATCCTTTAAATATTAGAGTTTGGTTAAATGTTGCTAATCAAAGAAAACAAGATATAACTCTGCTAAAAAGATTATCAATAGAAGCTTTACAATGGTTATTTCCTGGTAGTAAAAAACCTATCATGATAACAACTCAAGGGATGTTTATCATAAAAAAAATTTATGTAAATTATAAAGCTGTAGAAGAAATAGGATTTTTTGATCGCAGAAGTGATCACCAATTAATGCTCGAAAATATTGAAGATATTGAAGATGATGATCTAAGAGAATCTAGAAATGTTGTTAAATTAAGTATAGAAGTGGGTTTCAATAATGATCAAAATGATCCTCAATTATTTACTATGACCAAAGAACTTGAAATACGTGATAAACATCCTATTTCTATTGATAGTAAATTTTATAGTTTATCCAGTATTTTCATTTCTGCCTATTCTCATATATCTGAAAAGGGTCTTTCTCGTTTATTATCGGAAGTAAGAATGCAAGACTTTAAGACAAATGTTCTTGAATTATTACAACAAGTTGATCCTAATATTTCTGATTTAGAAATTTTAAATTCACCTAGTTCAACTTCTTCTGGATTTGAAGTTTATATTCAACATGATCAACTGGGACTAACTCCAGTAAGTAATTTAGGGGATGGTCTTCGTCGTTTACTCTATATTTCTTTAATTATTATTCAAGCAAAAGGAGGAGTTCTTCTTATTGATGAAATTGAGTCATCAATTCATACCGAAGCGTTAAAATTTTCCATGCAATGGTTAGTTAAATGGTGTAAAGAATTGGATATACAATTATTTGCTACTACTCATAGTTTAGAAGCAGTTGACGCAATTTTAGAAGTAACAGAACCCACAACAGATTTAGTGTTTTATCGCTTAGAAAATAAAGAAACATACACTAAAGTTGTCAGACATCCTGGAGAAAGATTAAAAAGATTAAGAGAAGAGTTAGGCCAGGAGGTTCGTTGGTGAATCGTCAATATGCTTTAATTGGAGTAGAAGGAAATCATGATCAAGTATTTGTGGCCAAAGTTCTCAAAGAACTTTTCAACTTTCAGGAATTTAATGGTGATGAGTTAGAATTAGAAAAATTTTGGAAAAAATTTGTTCCTACTTATCCCCCTAAAAATGGTAAACTTTATAAGAGATTAGATATGCCCTCTATCTTATTTAATGATAAATTATCGGTGGGAATTTATGTAGGAGAAGGGGCGAATTTAATTAAAAACTTGACTCTAAAATTATCTGATATAGATATAGACAACCTGAGTGTTTTTGCTATTGTTGCTGATGCTGATGAAAATAGTCCTCAAGAGGTCGTTCAAAGTTATTATGATAGATTAAAAGAGTATTTTCCTAATTTTCCTTTAAACCCAGGAGAAATTGTCAATAATACACCACGTTTAGGAATTTATATCTTACCAAATAATTCTAATCAAGGAGTCTTAGAAACATTACTTTTTCAATGTGGAGAAGTTGCTTATCCTGACTATATAAAAAGAGCAAATAATTATATCGATCAATTTACTGAAGAAGAAAGAAAAAAATTAAAATTAAAATGGAAACCTTTTGATAAACAAAAAGCGATAATTGCTACAATTGTTAGTGTCCTGAAACCAGGAAAAACCAATACGGTAAGCATTAAAGATAATAAATGGATTAGTAAAACTACTAAAGAACAAGTCCCTGAATTAGCAAATTTTGTGAATTTTTTAGAAGAATTACTCAAATGAGAGAGATTCCTCCGAATAAAAAAGATAGAAATAAAAGGAATAACAAGTAAAAAATTGGGGGTGACATCAACCCGCATCACACCCCCTACACCAACACATTTATTCAGGACGATTACCATAGAATAGTTGCATAGTTTCCACAGTTAAAACTTGGGGAGGAGTTGCATCGGGAGGATAAAGAAAATCAACCTCAACATTTCTTTGTTCCCCTGGTTTCAAATTAAATCTGACCAAAGGTTCCCCTTTTTGTCCTTGTCGCTGTACTAGGTGGAAGAAGCGTTGTTGATTGCTTCCATCCCGATCTTCATAATTCACCTGTACTGTTCCACGAAAGAACACTTGACCTTGAGGACGACGGGAAAACATCAAGCGATCGGCGTATTCATTTTTCTTAAAAGGAGTTTGCAAAGTTACAGCAACCGTTTGGGGTTGATTAGTTTTATTAACCAAAGGAAGGGTTAAACTATAATGGACCCCATAGTTTCCGTGGGCTTGATAAGCGGTATCAGGATAACGTACTAACATAGGTGCGCTTTGTATTTGTCGAGTCCCGTGGGTTCCTGTTGTCACCGTACTCAGGGGATAAGAAAACGCCCCACCCCGTCGAGGAATACTCAAGTAAGGTTTACCAGGTCCATCGCTTAATCTTGCTTCCCATTCCGACCCCACAGAAATACCAGCAACACGGCCATAGATGGTTTTATCACCATAGTCTATATTTGGGGGAGTGGGTGCTAAGTCCCTGGGATAGATTAAACCACCTTTAGTAACAATCTGTCGCCATTCGTTGAGGTTGGGTTGTCGATAAGAAATCTTGACCTTTTCTTTTTCCCCTTCTTCATATTTAATTTGTTCTGCCACCTCATAAAGGGCTAAATTAGCCATATAAAGCGGTCCATCGCTATACACCTTCAAAAAAGTAGAACGCGCGCTACTCGGTTGAATAGGGAGGGTAAATAGCATCCGACTTTGGTAAGGTGGGATAACAATACGACGGGATAATTCTTTTTGGTTAACCCCTCGGAGAATGTCACCCATTAAACGGGAACCTGGGCCAGAAAACACTTTTCCTGATGGGTCTTCAACTATGGGAGGAAGATTAATAAAGGGTGCATCAGAAGAGTTGAGGTAACTAGCTCCTTGTTTAATATTAACCGTTATGGTCTTAGACGTGGGGTTATGTACCAAAAGACCTTGATAAAGGGTTTTGTTGCCTTGGGCCGGTCGAGAAATATGATGTGTGAAAACATCAAAACGGCCTTGTACAGGATGATTTAGATGCGCTTGAGGCTGTATTTTGCCATTGCTAGGAAAGGTAGATAATAAGACACCTTCCCGAGAAACAACTTCCGGACTATTGCTATTGAAAACGAGAACGTCATTAAGTTGCCCAGGTAAAGGGCGTATCTCTTGAGGTTGAGTGATAAATTGAGGATTCCTTTCCCTATAGGTTAAGGGATAGGACGCTGTTTGTGCGATGAGAAGTGATGATAGTAATGAAAGCATAGATATAAAACCAGCAATTTTCAAACAGAGTTAATTATTTTAACTTTTTTTCACATTGCCGTCATTGACTGGAATTTGTCAATCCCTATATAGAAAAGAACTAAAACAGGACAAATTAGTTCCCATTGCTCTTTTAAATCACTTCGAGCTAACAGAAGCTTTCCTTGAAGCGTTAGGATTGTTCCATTGAAATTTTAAATCTTAACTATAGAGAGAGACGGGGAGATGGGGAGATGGGGAGACGGGGAGACTGGGAGATAGGGAGACTGGGAGACTGGGAGACTGGGAGACGGGGGAGCGAAATACTTATATTATTTCTAGTGTTCAGATACTTCCCACACTTCCCACACTCCCCACACTCCCCACACTCCCCACCCGTCCCACACTTTACTTACCCATACCCAACTGTTGAGCTTTCTGATAAACTTTTCCTTCTGTCAACAAGGAGGGTGCAATAACTACTTCCACATCTTGCATTTCTTTGAGATTTTTGGCCCCTAAAGTTCCCATACTGGTTTGTAATGCTCCTAGTAAATTATGGGTGCCATCGTCCAACTTTGCAGGGCCGGTGAGAATTTCTTGGATACTGCCTGTGGTTCCCACGTTGATACGAGTTCCTCTGGGTAAGACAGGAGACGGGGTAGCCATACCCCAATGATAATCCTTTCCAGGGGATTCTGCTGCACGGGCAATGGGAGACCCTATCATCACTGCATCGGCACCACAAGCGATACATTTACAGATGTCTCCGCCGGTGACAATACCACCGTCAGCTACCACTGGAACATAACGGCCTGTTTCTCGTTGATAATCATCCCTGGCCGCCGCACAATCTGCGATCGCCGTTGGTTGGGGAACCCCTACTCCTAACACTCCGCGAGAGGTACAAGCTGCCCCCGGACCAATACCTACTAAAACGGCTGCTGCCCCTGCTTTCATCAAGTTTAAGGCTACTTCGTAGGTGACACAATTACCAAAAATGACAGGCATAGGCATTTCTTGGCAAAATCCCTGTAAATCAAGAGGTGTAATCGATTCTGGGGATAAATGCGCTGTGGATACTACTGTTGCTTGGACAAATAATAAATCTGCTCCAGCTTCTGCTACTATCTTACCATATTTGGAAGCACCGGCCGGGGTTAAACTGACTGCGGCAATACCACCGTTGTTTTTAATTTCAATGATGCGCTGTTTGATTAATTCTGGTTGAACGGGTTTTGCGTATAGTTCCTGCATTAACCCCACAAACTCAGATTTGCCTACGGAGACAATGCGATCGAGAATTGGGTTAGGATCTTCGTAACGAGTTTGAATCCCTTCTAAGTTTAGAACACCGATCGCTCCTAAGTCTGAGAGTAACCCGGCCATTTTCACATCCACCACACTATCCATAGCACTAGCTAAAATGGGGATACTCCGTTCAATTCCGCCAATTGTCCAGGACGTATCTGCTAAACTAGGATCTAGGGTACGAGTGCCAGGCACTAATGCGATTTCGTCTATCCCGTAAGCGCGTCGGGCTGTTTTGTTGCGACCAATAATAATATCCACTTCTATATTCCATTCCCTAAGTATTAGATTAGGCTACCAAATTTTTAGGGTTTTAGGGAAGGGGTTTAGTCTGCTAATGTTGATTTTACGGACTATAATGGACGCAGAAAATCTGATTAGTGATCAGTGCAATTCTTTGGTGGTGTAAGTAAGTATTATGAAAATAAACCGTTCTCCGAAGCGACGGGACTATGGCTTACAATATGGTAAAAAGCCTAAACTCCACAGACAACATCATTCTTGGGCTGGTTGGGGTCTGGGTGTTGTTTTGTTAGGATTAGGGGGTGGAACGGTTGTCGGGAGTTTTTTGGTGCAAAAAAACCTGACTCCTGTGGTTGAAGGACAACTTAGTAATTTTCTTAATCGTCCTGTGGAGTTGGGAGAATTAGAAACATTTTCTTTCAATTATATTCGCTTTGGTTCTACGGATCTTTTATCGACACCAACTGATCCGGCTAAGGTGTCTATGTCAGCTTTAAAAATTGCTTATAATCCTCTTAATTATATTATTAATGGCAAGTTAGAAATTGAAGTAACTGCTATTGAACCTTCTGCTTATTTAGAACAAGGGGAAAAAGGTGGGTGGTTAATAACTAAGTTTAATAAGTTAAATCCTAATAGTCCTATTCGTTTTAAACATTTGGTTGTAGAGAAGGGTGAAGCTATTGTTGTTTCTCGTTCTAAGAATGGGGAAAAAGAACCGGCTATAAGTTTAGAAAATTTATCGGGTAAACTTCAACTTGTTAATAATAATATTGGAATCAAGTTTCAAGTTGATTCGGAAATAATTGATAGTGGAAGTATTAATGTTTCTGGGATTTATAATCGTAGGAAAAAAGCAACTAATTTATTGGTTAGAGGGAATCAAATTAATGCTAATATAGTTAGTCAAATTCTGCCTCTTCCTATAGAGTTAGAATCGGGAAAAGTTGATGCTAATTTAGAAGTATCTTATGCGAATAAAAAAATAGAAAATTTACAAGGTGTAGCTAGGTTAAACCAGGTTGATACAAGGCTTAAGGGTTTACCTCAATCTTTGGTGGGTCAGGGAAAATTACGGTTTAAAGGCAGAGAAATTAAGTTTGATGAGGTTGCTACTCAGTTTGGGGAAATAAGGGGAATTGTTAAGGGAAATATTGATTTAGATAAGGGTTTAAATTTAACAGCTAATACTGAAGTTGCTTCAATTACAGATGTTTTTAAGACTATTAAGCAAGACCCTAAAAATATTTCGGTTTCTGGTAAGGTTGAAGGAGATTTAAAGGTTAAAGGTGCCTTTAGAAATCCGAATGTTTTAATATCTCTGAAGAATCAGGATGAGATAAAAATTGATCGTGTTAATTTTAGTGATGTAAGGGCAAGTTTAGGATTAAATAAATCTCAACTGACTATTAATGGTTTTCAAGCTGTTCCTATAGTGGGGGGACAAGTAATAGGAAAAGGAAATATAAAAATTAATTCTTCTTCTCCTCTCTATTCTATTGATATTGAAGGAAAAGGTCTTCCTACAGCTAGTTTAGCTAGTCTCTATGAAACGGATATTCCTAGTTATATTAATGAAGTTTCTACTTGGGTTAATTTATCAGGAAATATCAAGAAAACAGAAACTTTTAAAGCAAGAGGAAAGGCTGATTTTGAAGTGGAAAACGGTACAGTTAAGGCTGAAAATATTGTCTATAATAAGGGTAGTTGGCAAGGGAATGTTATTGTTTCTGAAATTGATGTAAATACTTTTAATTTGCCTCTTAAACAGGGTAAGATTCAAGGTAAATTTATTGTTTCTGGAAACAGTAGAAAACCGATCAAAGATAGTCTTAAAGCGGATGGGGAATTAACAATTAAAGTTAATGATAGTTTGATTAATGCTCAAAACATCAAATTTTCTCAAGGTAACTGGCAAGCAAAATTAGCGGTAAATAATACTAAAATTAGTCAACTTTTACCTCAAACTGCTTTTAAAGGTAGCTTAAACGGAATTTTTTATGTTGAGGGTAACTTAGAATCTAATATTAACAATATTCAAGGTCAAGGTCAGGGAAGTTTGAGCATTGGTGGCGGAAAAATTGTTGCTAATAATCTCTACTTAAATCAAGGTAAATGGTCAACTGAAATCACAAGTAAAAATGTTGATATTAGTAGTTTAACTAAGAAAGTTCCTGAACAATTATCAGGGAAATTAAACAGTAATTTAACTCTAGCCGGAAATATTAACCCTGAGACTTTTATAAATAGTATTGAAGGAAAAGGTAACGCTACATTATCCCTATCTCAAGGGGCGATCGCAGCTAAGGATCTCACCATTACTCAAGGTGACTTTACTACTACTTTGATCCCTAGCTCTCTCCCTCTAAAGACAATATCTACTAATCTAACTGGAAATTTAGCAGGAAACTTAGAAATTGCAGGAAAATTAAACAAAATATCCCCAGAATATATACAAGCTAAAGGAAAATTAGAATTTAGTCAAGGATTATCCTATATCAACCGTTCTCTGACTACTGCTATGGAATGGGACGGACAAAGATTAACCCTAGATGATATTACAGCATCGGGTTTAACAGCAAAAGGATGGTTAGATGTTGATTTAAACAAAAAGAAAGATATATTAACAGCAATTAAAGCATTTTCTTTCGATATTGACTCAAAAAATTTTGATATAGCGAGTTTACCCTTATCTTTACCCGTTGAGAATGTAAACTATTCAGGAAAATTAGACTTTCAAGGGGCGATCGCTGGAACTCCTCAAAACCCTAATATTGAGGGAGAAATGGCCTTAATTAACTTAAAAGTAGAAGATATTAATTTTGAACCTGTAATTAGTGGAAATATTCTCAAAAATTCAGAAAAAGGACTAGAATTAGCTTTAAACGGCACAAAAGATCACATCCATTTGCAACTTGATCCCCAACTCAACTCCCTTACTGTAGCTATTAAACAGGAAAACATAGATTTAGTAGCTAATAAACAAGATAAACAATGGAAAATAGATATCAGTTCCCTCTCCTTACCTATTATCCAAAAAATTGCTCAAACAAAGTCCAAAAATAATACTTTACTCCAACAACCCATGACAGGAAAAATATCCGGTCAATTTAGTCTAGACTTAGACAGTGGGGCGATCGCTGGTAAAACAGTTGCTATTCTTAATCCCATTATAGGGACAATTCAAGCTAAACAACTTAAAGGAAACTTTCACTACGTAAACCAAAGCTTAGCCATAAATAATGCTACAATTTTCACCCAAAACAGTCAATACGACCTAAACGGACAATTTAAACAAACCCCTAATGGTCCTGAAATAGCAGCTAATGTGAACATCGACCGAGGTAAACTCCAGGATGTTCTAGAAACACTACAAATTTTTGAAATAGAAGACCTAAAAAGAGGATTAACACCCCCCCAATACGCAAAAGCAGCCGATCTGTACCAAAACGACCAAAATTCCCAAACATCTCTGTTTAAAATAGACACAGCAAAACAGTCTCTAGGCGATCGCCTAGAAACCTTCGAGCAAATTACAGCATTATTAGGAAAAAATCAAAAGGAAAAACAAGAAAATAAAACTTTACCACCATTAGAAAGCTTAAAAGGAGATTTCGCAGGACAAATTGCCCTAAATATCACCCCAAAAACCGGATTAAAACTCAACTTTGACCTCATAGGACAACAATGGGAATGGGGAGAATATCAACTCACCCAGTTTCAGGCCAAGGGAAACTGGAAAGATGAAATATTGACCCTAGAACCCTTTAATCTACAATTACAAGATAGTTTAATCCAATTTGCCGGTAGTATTGGTCAAACAACCCAAAAGGGACAGTTACAGGTGATAAATATTCCCCTAGAAACCCTGTCCCAATGGGTTAACCTTCCCTCCCTTGTCACCTTGGGAGGACAACTTAACGCAAATATGAACTTAGGGGGAACCCGTGACAACCCTCAAGCATCAGGAAAATTAGTCATTGAACAACCTAGCATCAATCAAACTCTGTTAGACTCTACTCAAGGACAATTTACCTACGAAAAAGGTCAATTTAACTTTATCGCAAGTAGTATTCTTGATCGCAAAAGTGAACCCTTAACCATAGAAGGAACCTTTCCCTACGTTTTCCCCACATCCCAACAGCAACCCCAAAACGATCGCCTTTCCCTCAAGTTTCAGGCCAAAAATGAAGGGTTAACCCTACTAAATATCCTCAGTCAAGGACAACTCGCTTGGTTAGGAGGAAGCGGAGAAGTACAATTAAACTTATCAGGAAAAGTTGACCCAAAACGGGGTATTCCTTATGAACTACAAGCCGATGGTTTAGCCCTAATTAAAAACGCCACCATTGCCACCAAAATGATGCCTGAGAACCCATTTCAGCAAGTTCAGGGCAAAATTTTCTTTGACTTAGATACTATCTCTTTTGATGGTTTAAAAGGGAATTTTAGCGGTGGAAAATTTAATATTAATGGGTCTTTACCATTACTAAAATTAACCCAAAACAACCCATCTCTAACCGTTCAATTAAATAATTTAGCCCTCAAGCTTCCGCAAATATATCAAGGAGGAGTACAGGGAAACTTGCAGATTGGAGGAAGTTTATTAAATCCAGAAATTGGAGGAGAAGTCAATCTATTTTCTGGACAAATTTCACTTAAGGAAACTGGCAAGAAACCGCAGCAAAATAATTCTTTATTGAAAAGCACAAAGTTAAACAATTTGCAAGTAAATCTAGGAGAAAAACTGAGCATCAATAGGTTACCAATTTTAAACTTTTTAGCCACAGGAAATTTAGCCTTGAACGGAACATTAGCAAAACCAGAACCCAGAGGAACTATTAACTTAGAAAATGGCTTAGTTAATCTCTTTGCAAGTCAATTAAGATTAGCAGGAGGTAAAGATAATACAGCACAATTTTTACCACAAAAAGGATTTGATCCTTACTTGAACATTAAACTATTTACTTCCACTACCGAAACAACACAAAATACTGTCAATATTAATCCCAATTCTCCAGAAATACCTGAAACATTTAGTGCTGATAAAAATAGTTTAGAGACAGTCAGAGTTAAGGCCAGCGTAGAAGGATTTGCCAGTAACATCACCCAAAGTATTCAATTAAGTAGTCAACCGAAACGGAGTGAACAGCAAATTATTACCCTGCTAGGAGGCACTTTTCTTAATACATTAGGCACAGGAGAAACCACATTAGGATTAGCAAACTTAGCAGGAAACGCAGTTTTTGGACCATTTCAAGGGGCAATTGGAGAAGCGTTAGGGTTAAGCGAATTTCGTATTTTTCCTACTCCTTTAATCAACCAAGACGACTCCCTTGACACCTCTAATATTGGGTTTGCCGCCGAAGCAGGAGTCGATTTAACAGAAGATTTTTCCCTGTCTATTCAAACCATTGTTAATGGCGATCGCCCTCCAAAACTAGGTTTACAATATCGTATTAATGAGAGTACAGTCATTAGAGGATCGAGTAACTTTTTAGATGATAATCGAGGAAGTATTCGATTTGAACAACGATTTTAAGGTATAAATTGGCTTATGCTATCTTGGTTAAACAAAATTCCTGGTCGTGGCTATTTATTAGTAGGAGTTATGATCTTTGGTGTGGCTAACTCTGTGACTCGTAAACTGATGGATATAGGTGCAAATAATCTTATTGATGGTCGCAACCCTATTTCTTTTTGTAATGTCTTGTTTGTCGGAAATTTGTGTGCTTTAATCGCTTTAATTGGGTTTTATTATCCTCAACTAAAACCTAAATATTTTCGTAATTTATCCTCAAAAAGTTGGTCTTATTTGTTATTAGTGGCTTTATTATCTGGGGCCTTGGCCCCTGCTTTATTTTTTGGCGCGCTTGGACAAACAGCAGTCAATAACGTTGTCTTAGTTGGTCGCATTGAACCTCCTTTAATTTTATTTTTATCCGTTATATTTTTGCAGGCCAGGGTTAATGGTTGGGTAGTTAGTGGTGCAATAGTATCAGCGATTGGCGTTGTCCTCACTGTAGTTTTACAACCCCCCCAAAACGAAATGATGCAAATGTCAGCGTTTCAACTAGGAATAGGAGAGACGATGGCAATCGCCGGGGCCATATTTTCAGCGATCGCTAATATTATCAGTCAAGTTAGCTTAAAAAATGTACCCTTGGGATTATTTAATGTAGTGAGAACTGGTTTTGGGACAGTTGTTTTCTTTGCGATCGCATCATCTTTATTTGGGATAGAACATTTCATGGATGTATCATCCCCTTTCTTGTGGAAATGGATGATTTTTTATGGAACAGTTATCGTTGTTATTGGCCAGTTATCTTGGTTTGCTGGTTTAAAACGTAGCAACGCTTCTGAGGTATCTTTAGCTAACTCTTTTAATCCCATTGCCGGAGTTTTAGCTGCTTTTTTTGTTTTAGGAGAAACCCCAACAGCAGCGCAATATATGGGAGGTGTTGTGATTTTAGGAGGAATTATTCTTAATCAAATTGGAATTGTCAAGCAAAATAAGTTGTCTGTAAAACCTGATATTCCTTCATCTGAAAAGTTTAAATCATCTCCAGGTTTTAAAGGCGTTTAAAAATGAATAATTACTGGGTAAGTCTTCCGGTGCAAAATAGCGTTCTTGATCGGTCAGGATGAATAAAATATTGTAAGTCATACTAAGTGGTTGGACAAAATTAAAGTTAACTCTTAGATATTACAACTTCTATGGGACTTTCGCTATAATCTGAACTCAATACAAAATTTTCTCACATTCAAGAACGAATTATTAACCGATCTAAACTATTTTCTAAGTCTTGGGTTAAGCTACTTACAGCTTGACGACGACTCTTTTTATAGTCATCAAAACGATCGCTAACCGAGATAGGATCACCCACAGTTATCAATGCTTTTTGTTTACCTAGTTGCGGACGGAAAAAAGGATTTTCACCTTTAATTTTTGCCACAACATCCCACAATAATAATACGGTATCTGCAAACCTTTCCGCGCTAGGTTTATCCTTAACATAATAACCAGTTACTGCCACAAAAGACTCAACTAAACGCATATGCCACATTCTTAAACTAGCCTCTTCAGCAATGCGATCGCCTAAACCTTTTTCCAGCGAAGATAATTTATTGATTTCCTTAAAATCATCCCGATAAATATAGTCCCATCCAGCTTGTTCCAAACGACGACAACGATCAATTACCGTTCCTTTTTGTTTAAGATTAAAGTAATTTTCTGCAACTTCTAAGCTAGTATTGAGTAATTTTTTTAACCTTTCTTGTAAAGTTTGCCCTGATTCCTCTGCTAAAGGTTGATGATAAAATTGTTGATAAAAATTTTCCATTACCCCTAAAAAATGTTCCCCTAATTGATATAATCTTTCGTATAATTTTGTTGTTTCTAAGGAATGATTTTTAGAAGAAATACCAGCATCCTTTTCTAACTGAGTTAATAATTTTTCAATCTCTTGCCAAGGAGGAGAAATATAGAAATATTGAATACCAATAGGGACAATAAAAACATCTTCCTTGCGATTACTTTTACGCAAATCTTCTGCACACCAAAACCCCAATTGAGAGATCCCTGGTTCTAGGGGACTAATAATTTCATTATGCCCATTTGTTGCCCCTTCTGGGGCTGCTGAAATAGGGAATTGACTATTAACAAATAACTCCCTTGCTGAACGTAAACCAGGAATATCTAACTTACCCCTTTGTATAGATGTCCCCCCTAATTTAGAGTATAACCAACCCACAGCAGAACCTGCCCATAAAGGAATCCCGCGATCGTACATAAAATGAGAATGAAGAGGATGTTTTAAACTAATTTTTTTTTCTTTAGCCACTTTTGGCAACAGTTTCCAAACTAAATATCCCATACAATAGGAATCGTTAACACTGGGGTGACGAAAAGCCATTAAAAAGCGAACTTTCTTATCTTGAAATTGTTGATAATAATCAGCTAATCGTTCAATATTATTACCCTCAATTTCTTGAATTGTGGTTTGCCATTGTAACCATAAAGGTAAAAAAGTTTTCACCCCACCATAAAGCCAGGGGTTAAAATTAGGAGGAATATGTTCTAAAGGCGGTTGGGCGTGGATTGATGTTTGATTCATTTTATTACTTTATAATTTATCTATTTTTGATCTAAGTTCATCGATTTCTGTCTGGGAATTTTTTTCTTTTAATTTAGCCATTTCTTGTTCTACTTTTTTATTATTTTCTAATTCATTAAATTTACTTTCTAGAGGATCAGGCATTTTACCCATCGTAGTTGATTGTGCTTCTAATTCTAATATTTGTTGATCAATCCTATCAAAAAGATTATCAGAATTATAAGGATCAAAATCTCCTAAAACTTCGTGAAGTTTTTGAGAAGCAATAGCAGAACGAAGTCGAGCCAAATAAAGACTTTTTTTCGCCTTAGCTTCTCGTTCCTTATGTTCAATTGTTCTTAACTCGTTTTTTAGTTTTTCAATAATCTCATTTTGTTCGATAAGTTGGCTTTCAATACTATCAGCTTGTTGTTTATAAGATTGACGTTTAAACAACGCTTCCCTAGCTAAACTTTCACCGCCTTTAGCCATAGCCAACTCCGCTCTTTCGTACCAAGTTGCAGCAGCTTTCTCGTAACGAGATAATTGACGTTCCGCGCTTTTATGGGTTGCGATCGCTTCTGCTAAAGCGCGACGCATAGCAATCAATTCTTGTTCCATCTTATTGATGGCTTCATCTAATAATTTTTCAGGGTCTTCTGCTTCATGAACTAAACTATTCAGATGACCCTTCACAACCCTACCAACTCTTTCTAACCATCCCATTCTTGTTCTCCTAATCTTCTTTTATGGTCTCTAATAATAGTTTACCAAGATTTTGAATCCTAAGTAATTACAAAAAGTTATTAATAACAACGATTACTTAATAGTCATATCCGATGAAGATTGTGAATCTAAAACCTCTCGTTGTTGTAGTTGTTCCATATATTTGACTTGTTGCGGTAATAGTGGCGAGGGAACTTGATTAAGGCCATTTTGCATTTCTAAACGGGTTTTATGATTAAATCCCAAGGGGATATCACTTTGATTATTTTCTTCCATATTCAATTGTTGTTTAATAGATTGACGAAGTTGTTCCTCTTGGGAAACAGATGGGTTATTGACAGGAATTGGAGGGTTTTGAATTGTTACAGTGGGAGAGGTGGGAGGTTGAGGAGAAGGAGAAACAGCAGGAGAAGTTTGTGTTAACTGTTGTTGCATCACTTGACGAAGTTGTTCCTCTTGGGAAACAGATGTGTTATTGACCGGAGTTGGTTGAGATTGAACGGTTACAGCAGGAGAAGTTTGTGTTAACTGTTGTTGCATCACTTGACGAACCTGTTCTTCTTGGGAAACAGGTGGGTTATTGACCGGAGTTGGTTGAGATTGAATGGTTACAGCAGGAGAAGTCTGTGTTAACTGTTGTTGCATCATTTGACGAACCTGTTCGTCTCTCGAAAGCAGTTGCTTATTAATGGGAGGAGATGGGGGTTGAATAGAAGAAGGAAGGGGACGAGGAATCTCTGCAACAGGAATAGTAGAAGCTAAGGGGGCAGTTTTTGGCGGTTGAGGAACCTGTAAAGGGGTTATGGTTTGAGGTTGTAGAGAAGGGGGTAAAATGGCGTTAGTCAGGGTTAAAGGTTGATTAACATTAACCACCTTTCTGATTGGGGCCGGAGGGATAGGAGAAGGTTTCTCGAGTTGTGGAGGAGACTGGGGGGAGATAGAAGCGTTAGAAACCGTACTTAGTCCATCTAAAGTGAACTGATCAGGGGATTTTTTGGCAATATTAAGACTCTTGGGGATGAATAAGTCGGGGGAAGCCATTTCTAGGTTAACGGTGGCTGTAGGCGATTCTAGAGGGGTTTCCTGTATTTTCCATAGTTGTACCCCCACAATGGCCAGATTAGACAACAAAATTAATGAGAATGATCCCACTCCCCAACTGCTAGATACAGATGTTAACCCTTCTTCTAACCATAAGGATAAAGAATTATCGCTTTTTCGTTGGATAGGTTGGTTTTGTTCTAAAACAGGATCATAAGTCAGATTAATTATGTTTTCGTCCTCATGGTATTCATAAGTATTAGCAGGTGTTTCTGCAATGATTTCTGCATCAATGGGTTCTTCTATGAGTTTAGTTGTTTGGTAAGGGCGATTATAGCTATTATTAGCAAAATTGGGATTATTATTAGGATTCATGGTAATTCAGATATTCTTATTGGGAAGTTATATTATATTGTTTAGGTTTAACACATTCTAGTCTTACTTATCTTTCTTCCAAAAGAAGACCCTCGGCTTTGCCGACGGGATGAATTTTGGGCAAGATATCTCGGCTCGTAATATAATGATATATATCTATAATAGAGTAATATAGTCGTACTTAAAGGCTTTTACGGAAATGATCGCCGTTCCCCACTACATAAGTCCTCAAGAATATCTCGATATGGAACGCCAGAGTCAAATCCGCCATGAATATCGGCGCGGTTTGGTTTATGCAATGGCTGGCGGTACGGATAACCACGATCGCATTGCTTTTAACCTACTCAAACTCATTGATAATCAATTAGGAGACGCTACTGACTGTCGGTTTTACTCTGGTAATGTAAAAGTTAATTATAAAGATGATTTTTATTACTATCCTGATGCCTTTGTCACCTGTGATCCTCGCGATCGCCAAGATCGTTATCTTAAAAGGTATCCAAAATTAATTACTGAGGTTCTTTCATCGAGTACAGCTACTTTTGATCAAGGGGAAAAATTCAAAGATTATCAACAGATTGAAACCCTAGAAGAATATGTTTTAATTAGCCAAGAAAGTCAGCGTGTAGAATGTCATCGTCTTAATACTACGGGGATCTGGGAAACAACAATTTACGAGATAGGTGATCTCGTGACTTTACAAAGTATTGATCTTGAGTTTGCGATCGCTGATCTTTATCGTGGCATAGATTAACAGTTCAAAGAATAATTATATAGACTTATATTTTAAAAAGATTTCTTTTTATTCAGCAAGCCAAATGATTAAATCTGATTGACTCTTAAAATCTAATAAAGCTATGCCAAGGTCTTCTAATTTTTCAACAGATAAACCCCTAATCGTAAATAATCATCAAAAAGCGGTAGTTTTGGATGAAAACAAGTTAATTTGGTGCATTACACTTCGTTAATGCACCCTACAATATCAGCGATCTTACTTAATTGTGCATTGTCCATCAATCATTTCACAAGCTTTGTCGCTTTGTACTCCAGCTATACAAATCTCAGACTGTAGTGGAGGTGTGCTGTAATAGGGACCACCATCTCCAGGTGTATCTCCGGCCATTCGGACGGGATGCGTGTATCCAGCACAGTGCATCATTTCATGAATCAAGGTTTGAGCAATTTCCTGATCGCCCTGTGGGAAAAGTACATCAAAATTCACAAATATCTGGTTGCCTCCAACAAATGCCGAAGCATTAACGCCTGGTGTTGTATTTATGTCATGGTCTATTTGGCGAGTGTAGGCAATCCGCAAAGCCTCCTTTTGTTGATTGCTAAGATTACCGCAGACATTAATTTGACCGTACGCAAACCGGTGACGTTCTTCTAATGTTGCTTGATGAGACGCTATAATACTGGGAGAGTATGTAAAATTGTCTCCGATATTAGCTGCATTCGGAAATATTGGAGACAATTCAATCCTGCCGGTATCCCCTCCCCCATCGTCTTGGTATCGGCCTGATGCAGAAACTGCAGTGACAATTCCACCCACCTGTATCTCTCTTAGATCCAATTGAACTTTGCCAGTATCACCGGTGGCTAGTCGAAAATTGAACTCTAGGCGACTGTTGCTAGGAAAGCTTGCACTAGTTGAGACGTAGCTTCCGTCTGGAACTCCATCCCTGAGAATGTTTCCTCTTACATTTGTATTTCCGTCTGAACGAGAAATGCGCATAGTCCCACTGAACTGCGGCTCATCAATGTAACGTACATTCCAGGAGCGAAAAAAGTTATTATCCATTATTTTGTTTGTAGTTTGAGATGAGTATAAGAAGTTAGCTGGATGATATATTTCTGTCGAATGTTTATGATACCTCCTTTTTCCGTATAGTCAACCCCTAGAGAAAAAAACATAAACTTTCCGTATAATCCCTCTGTAAAGCATATTATGCAGAAACATTATGACCCACATTCCGCACATCTTTTGTCCCATAAAAGATCATGGCTTGGAACCCCGCCAGAACGAAGTGGGCAAAGAATAGAAAAATCTTTATTTATTGCCCACCTATTTTCTTTATTCTCAATACCTACTCTTCTTCATCAGTAGCTACTTCCTCAACAATTGTTCCTTCTGGAACTTTATCTGGATCTAACTTAAGAATTAACACAGACAAAGGTGGTAAACATAAATCTACTGAATAAGGTTTACTATGAAATGCCCATTCATCAGCCCATTTACCCCCTAAATTACCCATATTACTACCCCCATATTTTTTGGCATCACTGTTAAATAATTCAACATAATATCCAGCTTCAGGAACTCCGATTCGGTAATGACTATGGGGTTGGGGAGTAAAGTTACAAATCACAATTAAAGCATCATTAGGATCATCACTTTGTCGCACAAAAGAAACCACACTATGGTCTTGATCGTTACAATCAATCCAGTAAAATCCATGATAGTCAAAATCGTGGGTATATAATGCCGGTTCCTGTTTATAAAGGGCATTAAGATCGCTAAAAAATTGTTTCAGTTGTTGATGGGGTTCGTACTGTAATAAATGCCATTCTAAATCACCCCAAACATTCCACTCACTCCACTGGCCAAACTCCATACTCATAAACATGGTTTTTTTGCCAGGATGGGTGTACATATAGGTAAATAAAGCCCGAACGTTGGCGTATTTTTGCCATTCATCCCCAGGCATTTTACCCAACATATTACTCTTTCCATGTACTACCTCATCATGGGATAACGCCAACATGAAATTTTCGTTGTAATAATACAACATACTAAAAGTGACGTTATTTTGATGATATTGACGGTAAAAGGGATCGATGCTGAAATAATCTAACATATCGTGCATCCAACCCATATCCCATTTAAGATTAAACCCTAAACCACCATCATAAATAGGCCGAGAAACTTTCTCCCATTCTGTAGATTCTTCAGCAATAGAAAGAATACCTGGGAAATACTCGAATAATAAAATATTGACTTCCTTGATAAAATTAACCGCTTCTATATGTTCATCCCCACCATATTCATTAGCAATCCATTCCCCCTCCTTACGCAGATAGTTACGGTATAACATAGAAGCCACCGCATCTACCCGAATACCATCAATATGATACTTATCAAACCAAAAAAGAACATTAGCTACCAAAAAGTTTTTCACTTCATGACGGCCATAGTTAAAAACTAATGTCCCCCATTCCTTATGTTCACCAATGCGAGGATCTTCGTGTTCATAAAGATGAGTCCCATCAAAATAAGCTAAACCGTGGGAGTCTTTGGGAAAATGCCCCGGAACCCAGTCTAAAATCACCCCAATACCATTTTCATGACATTTATCCACAAAATACATGAAATCTTCCGGACGACCAAACCGAGAAGTGGGAGAATAAAATCCAGTAACTTGATACCCCCAAGATCCGTCAAAAGGATGTTCTGCGATTGGTAACACTTCGATATGGGTGTAACCCATCTCCTTAACGTAGGGGATCAATTTTTCTGCCATTTCGTAGTAACTGAGAAAACGGGCCCCAGGGTTCCATTCTGAGACTATGACGGGATCAGCTTCTCCGTTGAGTAAAGGCATTTTTTCGTCGGCAGAAGCGTGTAACCAAGATCCTAAATGTACCTCATACACAGACACAGGTTGCTTGAGAGGATCGCTATTACGTCGTTTTTCTAACCATTCCTCATCATTCCACTGGTAAATATTATCTATATCTACGACAATAGAAGCGGTATCGGGTCGAACTTCCCGATAAAAGCCATAAGGATCGGATTTTTCGTAGATATGACCTTCACTATTTTTGATCTCGTATTTATAAACAGTCCCGGCCCCTATTTCTGGTACAAATAACTCCCAGATGGTATTGTTGCGTTTACGCATCTGGTGTTCTCCACCATCCCAGTTATTAAAATCACCAATAATAGAAACATTACGCGCATTGGGGGCCCATACCGCAAAATAAACCCCTGCAACTTGGTTAATTTTACCCACATGGGCCCCTAATTTTTCATAAATGCGGTGGTGGTTTCCTTCAGAAAATAAGTAGATATCCTCGTCAGTTAGATAAGGGGAACTAAAAGCATAGGGATCGTAGATGACTTTTTCGTGTTCCCCTTCCTTAACTTTCAGTTGATAATTATTCAGTTCAGGGGTTTCGATAATACACTCAAAAAAGTTAGGATGATGAACCGAGTTCATGGCATCTTCTTTTCCTTCTGTGGGACGGATAACCCATGCTGCTTCTGCTTTCGGTAAATAAGCCCTGACTACCCATTTTTTAGTCTTTTTACCATCTTCTAGAAGATGACAGCCTAAAATCTCAAAGGGATTATTATGTAAGTTATAAACAATCTGATTAACTTGATCGGCGGAAATAGTGGTGGTCATGGGACTCGCTATATTTCAAGAAACTGAAGGAAGACGCTTATTATTAATGTCAGAATCTAGTAGTCAGAAGTTTCCTCTGTTTAAGCAAAAATAAGGGCTATTCTTACCGAAGACTATAGTATTACAAAAAATGGTTAGGACAAATAGATGTTTGTTTTAGGGAACAGGGAATAGAAGAACAGGTAAGACCAAATAAATAAAAAGTCCTAACATTAATGCGTAGGTCTATAGAAGTACAAAGCTAGACTTTAGACAACAATATCTGTTTTAGTGCATCTTACAACAGTTTGGGACAGATCAATGATCCCCCTCGATATTTGATTGCGAAATAATGGGTTTTAATACTTTAGCTAACCATTTCATCACTTTTTGCTGATAACGATCGCCTTGGGGTAAACAGGACAAAGCGCGACGGTAATCTGCGATCGCATAATTCCAATCCCCCATCAAATAATGAGTATAACCCCTTTCTGCATAAATACGCCCCAAGTATTGATCGGAGATCATTTTCGCTAGTTCCAGGGTTTCAATGGCTAATGAATAGTCCCCTAGTTCTCTGAGGGTGATACCTTGATTAATCCACACTTTCTGGTTATAAGGATTAATATCTAGTGCCTGTTCGTAGTTTTCTATGGCTTTGCTCAAGTATCCTTGATGGGCATAGCAGTTACCTCGATTATTATAAGCCCGATCTAAACTAGGGTTAAGGGCTATCGCTTGATCAAAATCAGACATCGCTTGCTCATAATCAGCCATTTTCAGGTACATTAAACCCCGATTATTATAGTCAATGGCACTATGGGGAAGACGGGCAATCAATTGGTCCAGAATAGCGATCGCCTTTTGATAATTCCCCTGATTAGCTTCTTGTTTAATAATAATCCTTAAACGTAAATCAGAAAGCTCTTTCTTTTTAAGTTGAGTGGCCATGGCGGCTTTTATACACTCCTCTTCTGACACCGATGGCATCGGAAGGGATGATGAGGAAAGTTTATTATAGTTAGTTATATTATCATTCATAATAGCAGTATTAAGGTGCTTATTGAAAACACTGTACTGAATAGTTTGATGCTTAATGGTAAAAAATGTGTCACTCTGGTAACTGTCTCAACACTTTTACCTTGCTCTTCAATCTTCCTAACTATTTACCATCGGGAGTTTCCCCATTTTATAAAATTTTCCTTAAGTTTTTGGACTTTTCCTAAAGTATGAAGATCACTGATAAAATTAGATTATATGAATCATAAGGAGTTACTCTTACTCATGTCTACTACTACATTATTAGCTAATAATTCTGATATCTCTACGGATAGTTATTGTGTATTTGGGTTAGCAACTTGTTTTTTAAAGGAAGATGGAGAATTTCATCAAGTTCGTGTTATTGAACCGATTCCTTCTGCTGCTTTAGAAACTATTTGTCAGGGAATTCCTACTTCTTATGAATTGGTTTCTGCTAAGTCTATTGCAGACATTTTAACAGGAGAAACGTTAACTAAAACTTCTGATTTTCCTGATGATGCTCAGTTTTGTGATGACTTTATTGAACGAACTTTAGCAGCAGTTAGAACTTATAAAAATCGTCCTTCTGCTCAATCTTTAATTCCTTTGGGAACAGTTAAAAAAGACTTGAATTTTTCTTTAGAAAAAAAACGAATTTTAAATGCAGTTAATGTGGTAAAAACTGAAGACAACGTTAAACAACATTCCCATACTCATCAAGTTTTATAGGCTGTAAATTATTTACAATTGGGGTTTACATTTTCCTGCACGAATTAAGCCAACACGACGAGCGATCGCTTCTTCTTTCGAGGAAAAAGGACCCCAATAATTTGTATCTTCTCGGACTTGATTGGAATCAAGTTCTAAAATTTCACATTGTTCTTTTTCTGTTTTAATAATATACCAAGTGTTGCTCATAATAACTAATAATTATGTCCAATAAATAATTGAATATTATAAGAGATGGCTCTCCCGTACCTGTGGTGATAAGCACGGCTTATTAAAACAAGCAAGCTAGTAGTTTTTCTCTCATAGTATCGAAATCTTTAAATCCATAGCTTTGACGAAGAATTAGTTTTATTTTATTGTTTAATCCTTCCATAACACCACTGGTAGTTCGATTAATAAAATAATGACAAATTTCTTGGATATGTTTGTTAATATTCTGTCCCGCAAACCCAATTCACGACAATATTTTCTCTGGTTGGCGATCGCATCGCTTAACAAAACTTCCAGTTGCCCTGCGATCGCCCTATCTTCCATCATGGGACGTTGTTGCCGTTTGGCATGATTACGGTTCATTTTTCGACTCATTTAAGTTAATTATAGCTTATCACCTCTTATTTTAGAAAAAGTTATTTCCTTCTTCCCGATCTGCCTAAAATCGCTGTTTAACACCTCTTGACATCGGCTTCATTCTCTTAACTTGTCACAAATGCCCCCCATCTCCCCGTCACCCCGTCACTATGTAAACTTTTGTTAATAATTTCGGATTTATGGGTGTCTTTTCCAGATAACTCAATAGGCGTTATTCAAAAAGGCAACATGAAAAATAAAATTGTGAAAGGACTCTTAGGTGAAAAGGCTGGCAATACAGTTATAGCTGTATGGCGTTGGGCTTGGGGTTTACCCATTGAAACAGGGGGCAAAGTTGCTAAAAATGTAGCCCAGCAGTCTTTACAAGATATGAACGAAAAAATCCAACAGCTTGCTGCTGGAGTAGCTAAAGTGGTTGCTGCCCATGATAAAGCTAAAACCAAATATCTGGAGAAACGTAAAGAAATTGACTATGCAAAACAACAGGCGAAAATTGCTAACGACAAAGGCAATAAAGATGCGGCCAAAATTGCCATAACCAAAGTTATTATGATGGAAAAGATCATGCCTAAATTGGAAGAAATGGTGAATAAATCAGAAGAAATAATGACTACGGCACAAGATAATCTTCAGCGAGAAAAAGAAAAATTAGAAACCTATAAATTAGAACTTGCTAATTTATCAACTCTCACAGAAATGAATGAAGCAATGAATAAAATTTCTGCTACTACTAATAGCTTGGATTTGGGTTCAGCAACGAGCCAATTTACTGAAGCTCAAAATGCCATTGAAGGTAGATATTTGGAGGAAATGTCTGTGATTGAATTATCAGAAAATTCCACAGACAAACTAGGTCGTCAACTGGATGATTTAACTTTAGAAGACGAAATTAGTAAGCGTTTAGAAGAGTTAAATTAGTTTGTCTTCAATCAAGATTATCTAGTGTAATAGCAGTTTTATACTAAATACAATTAACTGAAAACTGCTGTGAATAAGTCAAGTCAAACACAAAAATATTGGAGTAATGCAGCCATGACAACTAGCAACACAAAAGGGTTTAAAATACCTCCCATTATTTGGATAATTTTAGGTGTTATTCTTATCTTGAGTATTCCGAGAATAATGTCATTTATTAAGTTTCCAGATACAATATTTGTTGAGGATAATAATGATAATAATGATATAGGTATTCTGGGAACAATAACCGAGACAAAACAACAGGCAGTTGAAGCCTATAGCAGAGGAGACTTTCTGGCTGCACAAAACTATTTTCAATTATCACTTGCTCAGCAAAGAAATGATCCAGAATCTTTGATTTACTTAAATAATAGTCGGGCAAAAGAAAGCGTAAATTTACTCAAATTAGCTGTGGTTGTTCCTATTGGCAGCAACTTAAATATTGCTCAGGAAATCTTGCGAGGAGTGGCACAAGCGCAAAATGAAATAAACGATAAAGGGGGAATTAATGGGCAATTTTTACACATTACAATTATCAATGATAATAACGATCCAAAAGTTGCTAAAAAAGTTGCTAAAAAATTAGTTAAAAACTCAGATATTATGGGAGTAATCGGTCATAATGCTTCTACCGTTTCTCAGGAAGTTGCTCCTATTTATCAAAAATCTGGGTTAGTTATGATTACACCAACCAGTTCAGCTAAAGGTATTCCCGATGTAGGAAATTATATCTTTAGAACCCTACCTAATACGAATGCGATGGCTCAAACTTTAGCCAACTATGCCCTAGAAAATAGTCAAAAATTTGCTATTTGCTATGATTCAACATCCTTATTTTCTCGGTCTTTTAAAAACACATTTAGCACAATTATTTTGCAAAATCAAGGACAATTATCACCTACTGTTTGTGACTTCTCAGCAGTGAATTTTAACGGAGATAAAGAAATAAGAGAAGCCTTGAATAATGGGGCTGATACTATGGTCATCATTCCCCATATTGATGGAATAGAAAAAGCTAATTTGTTGGCAGTAAAAAATAGAGGAAGATTAAACTTTTTAGGAACAAGTGTCTTAAATACTATTAAAACATTGGAGGTCGGAGAATCAATGGAAGGGTTATCTATTGTTGTTCCCTGGAGTGCCAAAAATCCCTTAAATCAGCTATTTGCTACCTCTGCACGACAACTTTGGGGGGGGAATGTAAATTGGCGTACAGCAAGTGCCTATGATGCTACAAATACCTTCATTGAAGGGTTAAGGCAAGGTCAAACTCGCGATACTTTGCAACAAGCCATAGAAAACCCTCAATTTAGCACTAATACTATCAATGGGATAGTGAAATTTTTGCCCAATGGCGATCGCTCTGTTAAGGGCATTATAGTACAAGTTCAACCCTCTAAACATCAGACAGGTTACGATTTTATTCCTATTGAACCATAAGTTCGGCTACAGATTCCTATAGGGAGGGGTCATTTCATTTATCATTTATCATTTATCATTCGTTTGGAAGTAGGCTTGAAACCTCTCCCAAACTTCTTTCTCCCTAAAGGGGGAGGCTTGAAACCAAAATGAAAGATGAAAGATGAAAGATGTTTAATGTTCAATGTTCAATGTTCAATGTTCAATGTTCAATGTTCAATGTTCAATGTTCAATGTTTAATGTTCAATGTTCAATGTTCAATGTTCAATGTTCAATGTCTGGTCAACAACCCTTGACCCCTACAATCTTTGTAAAGTTTTGTTAGTATTTTCGGATTTGGAGTGCTTTAGTCTAGATAAAAGAGTAGGGACAACCTGAAAGGTAACTGTTAAACTGCCTTAAGCTAGGATTAATTGTGGAAATTAATTATGTGCGAAGTCGATGAACAATTAAAGCAACTGCTTGAAAAAGCTATGGGAGAAAATCCTAATAGCCAAACCTACAAACTCCTATTTCAGCAAATTATGTTTCAGATGCAACAGTCAGGCAAAATATTGCAACGTAGTCATAATGTAGACATTGATTCTTATCAGAATGCTATCCTGAAAAATTGGGAATGGTTACGGAAGAAATTGCCAGATTATGATCCAGACATAGGTAGGATTTATTCATGGTTCAACAAGACATTATACTACCGAATTAAGGATGAACAAAGCATACTATTCAATCAACAAAATAGTGAAGCTTATCCTCTTTTTGATTACCAAAATGGACAATGGACTAATCCTCTTGATTTAATTCCTGCACCTCCTAAAAACTATGATTTATTGCAAGAAATTGAAGTATTTTTAGAGAAAAATAGAAGTAAACTAGAGTCTAATTATCCTCAAAATTGTCCTCAAGGTAACTGCTATTATTTACTTAACAATCGTCTTCCCATGGGAGAAATTAAACCTTGGAATCTCTTGGCAGAAGAGTTAGAGAGTAATCCAAAAACCTTGAACAGTCACTATCAAAAGAAATGTCTAGAATTCTTAAGAAACTGGCTAGAAAAGCAAGGATATAAACTTTAAATGAATACCCTAGAGCACTGCATTTTTCAACAATAAAGGCCATGAATAATTCTCAAACAAATTTCTTACAATCTATTACCATTCCCTTAACCAAAAGCGATCATAATATTGCTTTAAAACTGGCAACACCACAAATTAGTAAAAGTAAACAACAACAGGTTTATGTTAATGTTCTTTCTGCTTTAGTTGTTAAACACTATTTAGATATTTTTGACATCGAAACAGATTTTGATAATAGTTACGTTTCTCAAGCTTTTTATCATCTAACTTGTGATGTTGCTGATTTAAAAATCATCGATAATCATTTAGGAAAACAAGGACATTTAGAATGTCGTCCTTTAATGAAAGGTGATAGTGATATTTATATTCCCTTGGATGTCTGGGATGATCGCATTGCCTATGTTTTTGTTCAATTGGATGATTATTATAGAAACGGATTAATTATAGGATTTTTGCCTACTATTGATCAAGAAATTATTCCGCTTAATAAACTAAAACCTCTTACTGATTTTCTCGAATTTATCTATATCAAATCTGTCAATTTAAGAGAATGGCTGAATCATCAATTTAGTGATTCTTGGCTCTCCTTAGAAGAGATGATAAAATCTTCTCAAATTGAACCTCAAATGACCTTTCAATTATTTCCTGCTTTTCGTTCTTTGCCTATAAATGGACTTCAGCAACAATTGAGAAAATTAAGTGATAGTATTAACTTAGAAAAACCTATTAATGATATTGTTAATATTATTAAAACTACGGAAAATGAAAAGAAATTTTGGGAAGCAGTAGAACTTTTAAGACTGTTGGAACCATCTCATCCAGCTATGGGAATTAGCAGAATTAAAGAACTTGAAACCTATTTAGCAAGTCCCTTAATTATGATGATACATATTGTTGAGAAAACAGAGGAAACAATGGCTATTGCTTTACAAGTTAATTCCTTAAGTCTTGATAATAAATTGCCCCCTAACCTAACCCTAAGTCTTTTTGAAGGCACTGATAAACTACTAAAAGAGATTGTTACCAATTCCGATCCCTTGGATATGAATATTAAGTTAAAATTTAGTGCAGTGTTAGGTGAGCAATTTACAGTTAAACTAACATTAGGGGATAAAGTTTTCAGTGAACACTTTATTGTATAAATAGGATCTGCTTATGGATAAAAAGATTATTCTGCAAATTATTGGAGGTAGTTTTCAAGAAGGATTTTCCGTCATTGTACAAATTAGTAAAAGAGGACAATCTCTACAATCTAATTATCAGGGTAAACTACCTGGAAACATGGAGATTATGTCCGCTTATCAACAGTGGCAAAATGATTATTATTTGAGTCCGATGATTCGTTCTGCCGGTATCAGAAATCCTCGTATTAAACTATCCAATGAATTAACGGAGGTAGTGTCTGAAAATGATTATATAAATAGTCAAGAAAACTTACAAACAATGATGAAAAACTGGTTAGATTCCAGAGATTTTAGAGAGATTAAAGAACATATTTGTGACGAGGTTAATAAAGATGAATCAGCACAACTAATTATTACTACAAATAATGTAGATTTACAACGTCTCCCTTGGCAAACTTGGAACTTATTTAAACGTCGTACTCTGATAGAAGTTAGTTTTAGTTCAGCTAATTTCTATCATTAATTTAATTTTAGTTGAAAATAACAATGGCAGTTAAAACAATTAAGAATCCGAGAATTTTAGTGATTTTTGGAAGCGATCAAAATCTCAATTTACAGAGAGATCAAGAAATTATTGAAACCTTGAAGAAAAAAGGAGCTAAAATAACCTGGTTACAGGAATCAGATACAGAAAAAATAACCAAGAGAAAGTTAATTAACCTATTGTCAACTAAACATTGGGATATTTTGTTTTTTGCTGGTCATAGTTACTCATGTTATGATCAAGATAATCAAGAAAATGGGATAATTTTACTTAGTGAAGATGAAAATATTTCTTTAAGGGAGTTACAAACTTCTCTAAAAAAAGCAGCAAAAAAAGGACTAAAAATTTGTATTTTTAATTCTTGTGATGGATTATTTTTAGCTCGAAACTGTGCTAATTTTGGCATTCCTAAAATTATTTTTATGCGAGAACCTATTCCTGATAAGGTTGCCCATGATTTTTTAGAAGCCTTTCTTTTACAATTTTCTCAAGGAGAATCTTTAGAATTATCTCTTCGTCATAGCCGAGATATTTTAAGAGACAAATACGAACAAAATCATCAAACTTTACCAGGAATTAGTTGGTTACCAACCCTTTATCAAAACCCTACCAGTCCTTTAATAATTTGGAAACAAATTAATATAATTAAGCAAAGGATTATTGCTGCTATAATTACTATATTTTTAATACCTTTACCAATATCTTTCTCCATCTATCTGTTATCACTAATAAACGGTTCTTCTGAAAATATTACTGCTTCTACTCTAACAAATACTTTTATTCATACTATTAATCCTCGTTTTAGTGGAGGCGAAAGCAGTTTATTGAAATTCAATAAAGATCATAAATTAATCCAAGACGCAAACAAATATTATCAACAAAAAAAATGGAAATTAGCTAAAGATAAGTTTCAAGAAGTTTTAGAGAAAGATAACAATAATCCTGAAATTATGATTTATAAAAATAATGCTCTAGCTGAACTGAATGAAGAAAATATTAAAATTGCAATTGTTATTCCTGTAAATAACCCTGATATTGCTCAAGAAATGTTGCGAGGAGTGGCACAGGCACAAGAAGAGATAAATCAAGAAGGTGCTATTAATAGTAAACTTTTACATATTACTATTGTTAATGATGATAATGAGCCACAAATTGCTGAAGAAGTAGCTAAAAAATTAGTTAAAAATCCAGAAATTATCGCAGTGATTGGTCATAACTCATCAGAAGTATCCTTAAAAGCAGCTAAAATTTATCAAAAAGAAGGCTTAGTTATGATTAATCCAACTAGCTTAGCCTATGGTATAACCGATGTCGGTAATTATATCTTTCGTACCTTACCTAAGATTCAAAAGATGGCTGAAAAGTTGGCTGAATATGCAAAAATAAACAATCAAAAAATCGCTATTTGTTATGATTCGCAAGCCTTCGCCAGTAAATCTTTTAAAGACCAATTTACAGCAGCTTTGGGAGAAGAAAAAGATCGATTAGCTAATAGTATTTGTGATTTGCATTTACCCTTTTTTAATGCTAGTCAAGAAATAGATGAAGCCGTCAAATATAAAGCTAATACCATGCTGATACTTCCCAACATTCAGCAACTGGAAAAAGCCTATGAACTAGCTAAAGCCAATCAAGGACGATTAAACTTGTTAGGAGAAATTACTCTGGTTACTGGAACCACCCTTGATCAAGAAAACTCTATGGAAGGACTGACCTTGCTTGTACCCTGGAGTCCTAAAAATTCAGAAAATCAGCCCTTTGCCGCCTCTGCTCGACAATTTTGGGGGGGAGATGTGTCTTGGCGTACAGCAACGACCTATGATGCTACCTATGTGGTGATTAATGGCTTAAAAGAAGGTCAAACCCGTGAAAGTTTACAAGAGAGGTTAAACAAACCTCAATTTAGCAGTAAAACTATTAATGGAGAAGTAAAATTTTTGTCCAACGGCGATCGCCAAGGGGAACCCTTTCTGGTTCAAGTTCGACCTTCTAAAAATCACCCCACAGGTTATGATTTCCAAATGTTAGATCCGAAAAAAAACTAAGAAGCAGTGACCATCAAGCTAATTCTCCCTAAAATGATTGTTATAGTAACAGAGAAAATCATGTCAAAAAATAACAATAGCGGTTTATTTGTAGTCGGGGTAGTTTTGGGCAGTATGGTGGGAACCGTTACCGGACTACTATTAGCCCCCCGTTCCGGAAAAGAAACCCGACGCATTATCAAAAAATCTGCCGATGCACTGCCAGAAATGGCCGAAGACTTATCCACCAGTGTGCAACTACAAGCCGATCGCCTCTCAGAGTCCGCACAAAAAAACTGGGATGGAACTCTAACCCGACTCAAAGAAGCGATCGCAGCCGGCATAGAGGCCAGCCAACTGGAAAACCCTCCTGTGGACTCTCCCCGCGATATCACTCCTCAAACCAACTCTTCCAACAATAATTAGGGAAAAATTTGACATCCTCACGCGCCCTCCGCTACGCTAAAGGACGATGATTCCTAAATCTCACGATCTAGGTTTCTGCTTCAATGCAGTTGCCTTCCGAGATTTACTCTCTTCAGGTCTTACACTCGCTCCACAGACTGACACCCCAAAGGGGTTCGGCAGTCGCTCATGGGGGAAACCCCCAAGACCGCGCTGCCTCACCGCAAGCCCTGCGGCCAAAATATTGCCACTGGCGTTAATGTCACGGTCATGGTTAGTCCCACATTTAGGACATTCCCATTCCCTAATATCTAACGACAGTTTATCTACAATGTGACCACAATTTCCACAGCGTTTACTACTAGGAAAATAACGGTCAATTTTGACTAATTCCTTGCCATACCATTCACATTTATACTCTAGTTGGCGGTTAAATTCTCCCCAACTAGCGTCACTAATTGACCTAGCTAACTTATGGTTCTTGACCATATTTCTAATAGCTAACCTGCATTATTCATGAGAGAATTGAGAACAAGCCTGAAAGCCTTATATAATAAGGAATATGGAGATTTGACCCCAATAACAGTCTGTAATTTTTATCTATTACTAACTATTGATTATTTAATGATTAAA
>NZ_JASJEB010000073.1 GCF_030064895.1 Crocosphaera sp.
TAGCAATAGACAGGCTAGTTAGGACACATAAATTATATTTTAAGGGAACAGGGAACAGGGAACAGGGAACAGAAAAATGTCCTAATAGCTTTGGCGACTGCTATATATAGCAGTCAGTAATTATATGTGAGAAGCGAGAATATATAAGGACATAATAGTATTATCTCTCTACAAACTATGTCCTTGTAGGGGTTTAACAATGTTAAACCCAGAAAGCTGATTTTCTCACAACTGAAACCTGATTGTTATAGAGGAGAAGAGAAGGAAAAAATATCACTAAAATTTAATTCTCCCTAGTCTCCCCAAACTCCAAATATCAAGTTACATTTGCTGATGGAAAGTACGATTAATTACGTCTAATTGTTGTTCCCGACTCAACTTAATAAAGTTAACAGCATATCCAGAAACACGAATGGTTAACTGAGGATATTCTTCAGGATGATCCATCGCATCTAGTAAAGTTTCTCGGTTGAGAACGTTAATATTAATATGATGGCCTGTGTCGTAGAAATAACCGTCCAACATTCCCACTAAATTATTGATCTTGGCACTGTCATTATTGCCCAATGCTTGCGGCACAATAGAGAAAGTATAGGAAATACCATCTTTAGCGTTATCGTAGGGTAATTTAGCAATAGAAGCCATAGAAGCCAATGCACCTTTGGTATCTCGTCCGTGCATTGGGTTTGCACCCGGTGCAAAAGGTTCTCCTGCTTTGCGTCCATCCGGTGTACTACCAGTCTTTTTACCATATACCACGTTGGAAGTGATGGTTAAAATGGACTGAGTAGGGGTTGCTTGACGATAGGTTTTGTTTTGGCGGATATTGTTCATAAAATCGCTCAAAACCTTGGCAGTAATGGTGTCTGCGCGTTCGTCATTATTACCAAATTTGGGATAATCTTCCACCACTTCGTAGTCAACCGCTAATCCTTCTTCGTTGCGAATCACTTTAACTTTTCCATATTTAATGGCTGCTAAAGCGTCCCCAACCACCGATAAACCCGCAATACCGCAGGCCATCGTCCGATAAACGTCGCGATCGTGTAAGGCCATTTCTACCGCCTCGTAGCAATATTTATCGTGCATATAGTGGATGACATTAAGGGTGTTAACGTAGAGTTTAGCTAACCAAGCCATCAACAGGTCAAACTTAGCACTAACCGCCTCATAATCAAGATAATCATCGGTGATAGGTGCATAGGGAGGGGCGACTTGTTCCCCTGATTTTTCGTCTTTTCCGCCATTAATAGCGTATAGTAAGGCTTTCGCGAGATTTACCCTGGCCCCAAAGAACTGCATTTGTTTACCAATTTTCATGGCAGATACACAGCAAGCAATACCATAATCATCCCCAAATTCTGGGCGCATTAAATCGTCGTTTTCGTATTGAATGGAACTGGTATCAATAGAAACCTTGGCGCAGTATTGTTTAAAAGCAGTGGGTAATTTTTCTGACCAGAGAATGGTTAGATTGGGTTCAGGAGAGGGTCCTAAGTTGTAGAGAGTATGAAGAAAACGGAAACTATTTTTAGTAACCAGGGGACGGGCATCTACTCCCATACCCCCAAGGGTTTCGGTGATCCAAACGGGATCAGCAGCAAATAACTGGTTATATTCGGGGGTGCGTAAAAAGCGAACCATCCGCAGTTTCATCACGAATTGATCGATAAATTCTTGCGCTTCGGCTTCGCTGATAACCCCTAATTTTAAGTCTCTTTCGATGTAAATATCGAGGAAAGTAGACACACGGCCTAAGGACATAGCTGCGCCATTTTGTTCTTTCACCGCAGCTAAATAACCGAAATAGGTCCATTGGATCGCTTGTTGACTATTGGCCGCCGGGTTACCTAAGTCGAACCCATAACTTGCACCCATGCTTTTCAGTTTTTTCAGGGCTTTAATTTGTTCTGAAATTTCTTCTCGTAAACGGATCAAGTCCTCATCCATTACATCGTATTCGAGGGAAGATAACTGTTTTTGTTTATCTTTGATGAGAAAATCCACACCATACAAAGCTATACGGCGATAATCACCAATAATTCGGCCTCGTCCATAAGCATCGGGTAAACCGGTGATAATGCCAGAGTGACGGGCTTTACGCATTTCGCTGGTATAAGCGTCAAAAACGCCGTCATTGTGGCTTTTTCGGTATTCTGTAAATGTTTTATTGGTTTCGGGATCGATGGTGTATCCGTAAGCTTCTAAGGATTTTTTGACGACTCGAATACCACCAAAGGGCATAATTGCACGTTTGAAGGGTTTATCGGTTTGCAGACCGACAATTTTTTCTAAGTCTTTATTAATATAACCGGCATCATAAGCAGTAATACTAGAGGGAATTTTAGTTTCTGCGTCTAATACTCCTTTTTCTCGTTCTTTTACCATTAAGGCTTTTACTTCGTTCCAAAGGGTATCTGTTGCTGGGGTTACTGTTTCTAGAAATGATTCATCTCCTTGATAGGGTATGTAATTTTTTTGAATAAAGTCTCTAACGTTAACTTCTTTAACCCATTCTCCTTGTTTAAATCCTTGCCATGCTTCTTCTGTTGAAGTTAGTTGGCTTTTTAATGTAGAAACGTTTCTTTCCAGATCAAGATTACTAACCATATATATATCACTCAAGTGTATTTCGTTGCTTTACACTTGCCTCCTTAACTTCATTTTATCCCGTTTAATTAAGATTGGTTTCTGCTTAACTTATCTTTAATATAATTTACAGAAATTTTCATTTTCATTTAGGAATAAAAAAATTAGTTAGAAAATTTAACTGTCATTGGTGACGTACGAGGAATCTCCTTCAAAGATGAAACTTCCCACACTCCCCAACCTCACTCAACCGAAATATTGATACACCCAATTGAAAAGTTTTACTCATGGTACTTTTAGTCAGCATTATGTTGTTTATAAAAAAAATATAAAAAAAGTGTTAATGTTTAACCACTGATGTTTACAATAATAGTTATAGGCTTAAGAAGATTCAATCGATTAAACCTTGAAAATTTAACCAAAAAACTGCAAAGTTGAGGTGATTTATGGAAACTAAACTGCTGAAAAATAGTCCGAAGTCCTCAAAGAAAATTCAAAGTTTAAAAGAAGAAAAAATAAAAATCGTTGATCTTAGTCTTAAAAGAAATCAGTACCGTCAAGATGCCTTAATCGACATTCTCCATAAAGCTCAAGAATGTTCTGGTTATCTTGAGCTTGATATTTTGGAATATATTGCCCATGCTTTAAAACTGCCTCTAAGTCATGTTTATGGGGTGGCAACTTTTTATCATTTGTTCTCCCTTAAACCCAGTGGTAAACATAGTTGCTCTGTTTGCTTAGGAACTGCTTGTTATGTAAAAGGAAGTGATAAAATTTTGGCAGCATTACAACAAGAATTAGGCATAAAAGTAGGAGAAACCACCACAGATCAAGAAGTTTCATTGTTTTCAGCAAGATGTTTAGGAGCTTGTGGCATAGCCCCAGCCGTCCTTTTTGATGGGAAAATTGCTAGTAAGCAAACAGTAGAAAATGTATTAGAAAAAATTAGAAATTTGCAAGAGGATGGAGCAGAATAATTATTATGAACATTGAAGAACTTATAGCCATTCAAGAGGAAATTAGAAAAGAAAGAGCGCAAAAACCCAAACAAATTCGATGTTGTACCGCATCGGGATGTATTTCTGGCGGTGCAGAAAATGTAAAAAAAAGTCTCAATGAAGCCATAAAAGAAGCCCATTTAGATGAAGAAGTGGAAGTTCGTAGCGTTGGCTGTATGGGAATTTGTGGTAAGGGTCCTTCTATGGAAATTGATCCAGAAACAACCTTATATCATAACGTTTCTCCCGAACATACACCCGCAATTATTGCCAGTTTAAATCAGACTAATACTACAGAAAACTTACCAGAAAAAGGGGATCTTAATCATCCTTTCTTCACTTATCAAAGGCTAATTGTTAGAGAGAATAGTGGTAAAATTGATCCCGAAAGTATTGATGACTATATTGCTGAGGGTGGTTATCAACAACTACATCATGCCCTCTTAGAAATGACCCCAAAAGATGTTATTCAAGAAGTAATTACAAGCGGGTTGAGGGGAAGAGGTGGCGGAGGCTATCCTACAGGGGTAAAATGGTCCACGGTGTCGAAAATGCCCACACAGCAGAAATATGTCATCTGTAACGCCGATGAAGGCGATCCTGGGGCGTTTATGGACCGGGCTGTCTTAGAAAGCGATCCCCATCGGATCTTAGAAGGTATGGCGATCGCAGGCTATGCAGTAGGGGCAAATCACGGATATATCTACATTCGTGCTGAATATACTTTAGCTATCCAACGCTTAGAAAAAGCCATCCAACAAGCCAAACGATACGGCTTAATAGGGTCACAGATTTTTGATTTCCCTTTTGACTTCAAAATTGACATTCGTATTGGAGCAAAAGCCTTTATCTGTGGAGAAGAAACCGCTTTGATAGCCTCATTAGAAGGCAAACGAGGAACCCCTCGTCCTCGCCCTCCTTATCCTGCCATTGCTGGATTAAAGGGAGAACCAACACTAATCAATAATGTAGAAACCTACGCCAACATTGTACCGATTATACGAGAAGGGGGAGATTGGTATGCTAGTATTGGCGGCAAAAACAGCAAAGGAACCAAAGTTTTTGCTTTAGCTGGAAAAGTAGAAAATAACGGATTAATAGAGGTTCCTATGGGGATCTCTCTCCGCACAATTGTCGAAGAAATGGGAGGAGGTGTCGGGGGCCAAGGAATGGTAAAAGCGGTACAAATGGGAGGGCCTTCTGGGGGATGTATTCCCAACCATTTATTAGACACACCGGTGGAATATGACTCCTTACAAAAGTTAGACACCATTATGGGATCGGGGGGAATGATTGTTATGGATCAAAACACCAGTATGGTAGAAATTGCCAGATTTTATATGGATTTTTGTAAAGAAGAAAGTTGTGGCAAATGTATTCCCTGTCGAGCCGGAACAGTACAATTATCTGATTTATTAACTAAATTCATTAATCACCAAGCCAATGAACAAGATTTAGACAAATTGGAAGTCTTATCTCAAATGATCAAAGAAACTAGCTTATGTGGTTTAGGAAATACTGCCCCTAACCCAGTATTAAGTACCTTACATTATTTTCGAGAGGAATATTTGAGCTTAGTTCAATCAACTTCAGGACAAAAAAATGAGTGTTAAAACATTAACTATTAATAATCAATTATTAGCAGCATCAGAAGAAGAAACCATTTTAGACGCGGCCCAAGCAGCTAATATTTACATTCCCACTTTGTGTCATTTAGAAGGGGTTTCAGACGTAGGTGCTTGTCGTTTGTGTTTAGTAGAAATTGAAGGCAGTTCTAAGTTGCAACCTGCTTGTGTTACTCCTGTCCAAGAAGGAATGGTGGTACACACAGACACAGAAAAATTAAAAAACTATCGACGGATGGTAGTAGAACTTTTGTTTGCAGAGGGAAACCACGTTTGTGCTGTCTGTGTGGTTAATGAAAATTGCGAATTACAGAATATGGCCGTTACCGTTGGGATGGACCATACCCGTTTTCCTTACCGCTTTCCTCAGCGAACCGTTGACCTTTCCCATCGAGTATTTGCTATAGATCGTAACCGTTGTATTTTATGTACTCGATGTGTTAGGGTTTGCGATGAACTTGAAGGATCTCATGTTTGGGATGTAGCTGATCGTGGGGATAACTCTTTTATTATTTCAGGACTCAATCAACCTTGGGGAGAAGTAGATGCTTGTACTTCTTGTGGCAAATGTTCTGAAGCTTGTCCTACCGGTGCAATTTTCCGCCAAAGAAGCACGGTAAACGAAATGCAACATCACCCGGAAAGAATAGCTATTGCCAGAAAAAGAAAAGAGAAAAGGCAACAGAAACAACAGAATGGATAAGATAATTATTCTCGGGGCTTAATTTTATTAAACCCATCCACAAGTAACCAATTTACATAAACAAATTATGAAAAAGATTAAATTAGCAACAGTTTGGTTAGCCGGATGTTCAGGGTGTCATATGTCTTTTTTAGACCTGGACGAATGGTTATTGGAGTTAGCACAAAAAGTGGACATAGTGTATAGTCCTATTGCTGATGTTAAAGACTATCCTGATAACGTTGATGTTTGTTTAGTTGAAGGTGCGATCGCTAATGAAGAAAACTTAGAATTAATTAAAGAAATTAGAAGAAAAACTAAGTTAATTATTTCCTTTGGAGACTGTGCTGTAACTGCTAATGTTCCAGCTATGAGGAATATGTTAGGACCGGCTGAAACGGTGTTAAAACGTTCTTATTTAGAGTTAGGAGATATTACCCCTCAACTACCCGAAGAACCGGGTATTGTCCCCGAATTATTAGATAGAGTCAGTCCGGTTCATGAAGTGGTTAAGGTGGATTTATTTTTACCAGGATGTCCACCCAATGCTGATCGAATTCGTGCTGCAATTGAACCTTTATTAGAAGGTAAAAAACCGGTTATGGAAGGACGAGAAATGATTAAATTTGGTTAAGCTATAAATAGAGGTAATGATGTCTAAAACAATTGTAATTGATCCGGTAACTCGTATCGAAGGCCATGCTAAAATTTCTATCTTTTTAGATGATAATGGTCAGGTGGATGATGCTAGATTTCATGTCGTAGAATATCGAGGATTTGAGAAATTTTGTGAAGGTCGTCCTATGTGGGAAATGGCAGGAATTACTGCAAGAATTTGTGGTATTTGTCCAGTTAGTCATCTCCTTGCTTCTGCAAAAACAGGGGATAAAATTTTGGCTGTAGAAATTCCGATCGCAGCAGAAAAACTAAGAAGATTGATGAATGTAGCCCAATTTACTCAATCCCATGCGCTTAGTTTTTTCCACCTCAGTAGTCCTGATTTTCTATTAGGATGGGATAGTGATCCAGCAAAAAGAAATGTCTTTGGTTTGATAGAAAACGATCCAGAATTAGCTAAAAGTGGTATTCGTTTAAGACAGTTTGGACAAACAATTATTGAAATTTTAGGGGCAAAAAAAATTCATGCAGCTTGGTCTGTACCTGGAGGTGTAAGATCACCATTATCAGAAGAAGGTCAACAATGGATAAAAGAAAGACTGCCAGAAGCTTATGAAACTGCCAATAATGCCCTTAGCTTATTTAAAGGACTTCTTGATAAGTTTGAGACAGAAGTTAAAACATTTGGTGACTTTCCTTCTCTGTTTATGGGGTTAGTTGGAGAGGAAGGACTTTGGGAACATTATGGGGGAGATATCCGCTTTACTGATAGTGAAGGAAATATTGTTGCTAATAACCTAAAAGAAGAAGATTATCAAGACTTTATTGGGGAGTCGGTAGAAAAATGGTCTTATCTCAAATTTCCCTACTATAAACCATTAGGATATCCCCAAGGAATTTATAGGGTTGGTCCTTTAGCAAGACTAAATATTTGCTCGGGTTTTGGCACAGAAAAAGCAGATCAAGAACTAGAAGAATTCCGCGATCGCGCTGGTGGTATTGCTACTTCTTCCTTCTTTTATCATTATGCCAGATTAGTAGAAATTATTGGTTGTTTAGAACGTATTGAAAAGTTAGTTAATGACCCCGATATTTTATCAAATAAAACCCGTGCTAAAGCAGGAATTAATAACTTAGAAGGAATCGGGGTTAGTGAAGCCCCAAGGGGAACTCTTTTCCATCATTATAATGTAGATGAAAACGGCTTAATTAAGAAAGTTAACCTTATTATTGCTACAGGAAATAATAACTTAGCCATGAATCAAACGGTTGCACAAATAGCCAAACATTATGTTGATGGAAATGCCATGACAGAAGGAATGTTAAACCGTGTAGAAGCAGGAATTCGTTGTTATGATCCTTGTTTAAGTTGTTCTACTCATGCCGCCGGACAAATGCCTTTACATATTCAATTATTTGGAGCAAATGGGTACTTATTAGATGAAGTTTGCCGAGATTAAGAACTAATTAAACTTAGTTAGTCCAATTAAAAAATTCTGTTAATTCTCTTGATTTTCTTGCATTTGTTGATGAGCAACGGCTCTTAATTTTCCGTAAAAGTCTGAAGAGTCTGAAAGAGGAACAAATTGATTAATTGGGCGTGGGGTTTTCTCTGTTTCTGGGCTAGTTCTATCTTCTAATTCTGGTTGATCTTTTGTTGGGTTATCTCTCTCAACTGGGTGAGAATCACCATTGTTGGAGGAGGTTTCGTTCTTCTTTTGACTGGTTAATTTTTCTGAGGCTAAGGAAATGGGCATAACTATTTTCTTAACTAATTCTTTAATTGGGGTTAAAGTAATAATAGTTTTTGAGGGGGTTATGGGAGATTGCTCTGGGAACAATGGTTTATCTTCTTCTTCTTCTTCTTTTTCTCCTTCTTCTTGTTCAAAGTTGTTATAATCAGTCAAGTCTTTGATCAAGAGATTACCTGTTATAAATCGTTCAAATTCGTGGGTAAAATGATAGGTGGGTTGTCCCAATCGTTTCCAGAGGTCAAGAATATGCTCAACAGAAATAGCTTTATAACGCCCTTGATAGAGGGCTTCGATAATTGCTAAACGAATCCAATAAACTGAATAAGATGCCGTCCACTTCTCAATTAACTCAGAAATGGCAATTTGTGTGATCTCGAATCCATAACGAGTCAATAATGCTTTTATTTGATTGAGGTTGTTGTCATTGCACTGGTCCATAGCATCTTTAATTATCCCTATTGCCACTTTTTTAGCACATTTTCGCTTTAACAATATGGCAATTTATATTTTTTTTTGGAGAATACAGAATACCATGACAATGATTTCGGTTCAAGAAGCTCAAAAAATTATTCTCGACTTAGTAACCAGTTTACAAGAGACAGAAACTATAGACTTAGATCAGGCCACGGGAAGAATTTTAGCTGAAACCGTTACCGGTGACCTCGATTTTCCTTATTGGGATAATTCTGCTATGGATGGTTATGGAGTGCGCTTTGAAGATGTTAATGAAGGCAATACAAATCAACCAATTAGCTTAAAAATTGTGGCAGAAATTCCAGCAGGAATTAAACCTGAAATATCAATTCAATCGGGGGAAGCTTGTCGCATTTTTACCGGGGCAATGTTACCTGATGGTGTGGATACAATTATTATGCAAGAGAATACTCAACAACAAGGAAAACAAGTTCTTGTTTTATCTTCTCCTAAATATTGTGGCGAATTTGTGAGAAAAAAAGGTAATTTTTATCAAGCTGGAGAGATTTTATTGAGTGCAGGAACTAAAATTAATGAGCCAGAAATGGCTATTTTGGCAACGGCACAATGTTCTAAGGTTACGGTTTATCGTCGTCCCCGTGTGGCTATTTTATCTACAGGAAATGAATTAATTACGACTACTCAAAAGTTAGAACCTGGACAAATTATTGATTCTAATCAATATGCTCTTAAAGCATTTATTCTTAAAAATGGGGGAATTCCTATCTCTTTAGGAATTGTTGAAGATGAACCGAATCTGATTAAAGAGAAAATTATAGAAGCAATAAACTGTGCTGATTTTGTTTTATCAACTGGTGGTGTTTCTGTTGGTGATTATGATTATATAGACCAAATATTAGAAGAATTAGGGGGTAAAATTTCTATTAGTAGTGTTGCCATGAAACCCGGCAAACCTTTAACAGTAGCTAAATTTGATAATGGATGTGTTTATTTTGGTTTACCGGGTAATCCTGTGTCTGCTTTGGTTGGTTGTTGGCGATTGGTTAAACTTGCTTTATATAAGTTATCAGGAATAAAAGGAGACTATAAACCACAATTAATTACGGTAAAATCTAATCATGATTTATCTTCTCAGGGTAAACGAGAAACCTATATTTGGGGACAGTTAAAACTGGTAAATGGTGAATATCTATTTATCTTAGCTAAGGGACAGCAAAACTCTGCTAATTTAATTAATTTAGGATTTACAAATGCTTTAGCTATTTTACCTATAGGGGTAACAAAAATTAAGCAAGGAGAAACTGTTACAGTTCTGATGTTATGTAATTGATGATAATTGTTTATCCTATTTTCATCAATTTAGACTAGAAATTTTTATATTGTAGGGTTCAACGATCGTTGGACCTTACTTTTTGAAATTGATATTACATTTATTGAATAAAACATAGTAATCATAAATTCAAAATCTTAGTGAACATAAAGATGTTTTATAAAAAAATAAACAATAGTTTAGATTGTAATTACTCAAACGGGTTATAATAAGAAAAGACAAAATTAATTCTGATCTAAAAATATGGGTAACACCTTTGGCCATCTATTCCGTATTACAACCTTTGGAGAATCTCACGGGGGAGGAGTCGGGGTTATTATTGATGGTTGTCCCCCTCGTTTGAATCTATCAGAAAGTGATATTCAAGGGGACTTAGATCGTCGTCGGCCTGGACAAAGTAAGATTACTACACCGCGTAAAGAAACAGACACTTGTGAAATTATGTCAGGGGTGTTTCAAGGGAAAACATTGGGAACACCTATTGCTATTTTAGTCCGCAATAAAGACGCGCGATCGCAAGATTACAACGAAATGGCTGCTAAGTTTCGTCCTTCCCACGCAGACGCAACTTATGAAGCGAAATATGGTATCAGAAATTGGCAGGGTGGGGGGCGATCTTCTGCGAGAGAAACTATCGGTAGAGTAGCAGGTGGTGCAATTGCGAAAAAAATCTTGAAGCAAGTTGCTAACTTAGAAATTATTGGCTATGTAAAACGTATTAAAGATTTAGAAGCAAACATTGATCCAAATACCGTTAGTATCGAAGAAGTAGAGAGTAATATTGTTCGTTGTCCTGATCAAGAAATGGCAGAAAAAATGATCGATCTGATCGATAAAACACGACAAGATAAAGACTCTATTGGAGGTGTAGTTGAATGTATTGCCCGTTGTGTTCCTAAAGGGTTAGGAGAACCTGTTTTTGATAAATTAGAAGCAGATTTAGCTAAAGCTGTCATGTCCCTTCCGGCCAGTAAAGGTTTTGAAATCGGTTCAGGTTTTGCAGGAACTTTATTAACAGGAAGTGAACATAATGATGAATTTTATATTGATGATGACGGCAATATTCGCACCAAAACGAATCGCTCAGGAGGTATTCAAGGGGGAATTAGTAACGGAGAAAATATCATTATTCGTGTTGCTTTTAAACCCACTGCTACCATTGGAAAAGAACAAAAAACAGTTACTTCTGATAGTGAACAAACAACTTTAGCTGCCAAAGGAAGACATGATCCTTGTGTTTTATCTAGGGCAGTTCCTATGGTAGAAGCTATGGTTGCCTTGGTATTATGCGATCATTTATTACGTTGGCAAGGCCAATGTAAAGTGTTAACTTAATGGTCTTAATTTAGTGGAAAATTAGCTTACTTTCCTATTATCATATTAAGCAGATTTATTATTAGTATAGTGAGCAAAATACTCACACTCTTGTGTCTGAAACTGACTGAAAACGACTAGATAAGACTATATAACAAGAAAAGCACTTGAGGTCTTGCCTTGTTTCGACCTAAGTGCTTTTCTCTTAATTTTCTCACACCACACAATCACTCTTTCACACCACAATCGAACTGAATCGATTAATAATAAATGTAAAAGTTTTATTCTGAAACGGCAAGCAATAATAGACAGTTTGAAAATTGTCATAGTGTAAGCCTTAAAGCATAAACTTTTTAGAAAATAAATCTTGAGAATTAATAAAATATTGTTATGTATATATGAATTTGTGCTACTCCTAATCAGAGTCGGGAATATTTAGTGTTATGTGTATAAAGAATATATGCTATAATGATTAAGGATAGTTATTTTTTCACTATTATAGTAATCATGAAAAATAAATTATTCACAATTGGTCATTCTAATCTCGATATAAAAGACTTTGTCTCTTTACTAATCCAACATAATGTAACAGCATTAGCAGATGTTCGCTCATCTCCTTATAGTCGATATTTACCTCATTTTAATAGAGAAAATCTTAAAAATGTACTGTTAAATTCTGGAATAAAGTATGTTTTTTTAGGTGAAGAATTAGGAGCAAGGACAAAAGATGAAAGTTGTTATGTTGAGGGTAAAGCTGTTTACGAAAATATCGCTCAAACTCAGTTATTTGCCCAAGGAATTGAGAGAATAAATAAGGGATTACAAGATTATAATATTGCTTTAATGTGTGCTGAAAAAGATCCCATTACTTGTCATAGAGCGGTTTTAGTTTGTCGACATTTAAAGGTTTCACTATTAAATATTAATCATATTTTACAAAATGGAGATTTAGAACCTCATGATAATTTAGAGAAAAGATTATTAGAAATTCATAATTTGGATCAATCACAAAAAGAAACTACTGTACAATTAAGTTTGTTTGATCATAATTCTGCCCAAACTCCTGTCCCAACTTTATCACCGGAAGAAGCTCTAAAAGAAGCTTATAGAAAACAAGGTGATAAAATAGCTTATGTAGAGAAAAACTATGCAAAAAAACATTAATTTATCAACCATAGGGTTTACTAAAAAGACTGCACAAGAATTCTTTGAAATACTGAAAGAAGCAAACATTAAACGAGTAATTGATATTCGATTAAACAATGTTTCTCAGCTTGCCGGATTTGCTAAAAAGAAAGACTTACAATATTTTCTTAAAGAAATTGCTGATATTGATTACATTCATCTTGTAGATTTAGCCCCCACTAAAGAAATATTAGATGATTATAAAAAAAATAAAAGAGAATGGTCGGTTTATGAACAAAAATTCACAGATTTGATTACTAAAAGGGAAATAGAAAAAAAACTTGACCCTGAAATAATAGAAGATAGTTGTCTTTTGTGTAGTGAAGCAAAACCCCATCATTGTCATCGTCGTTTAGTTGCAGAATATCTCAGCAATCACTGGGGAAATATGAAAATAAATCATCTTTAGGGTGTATTAATTTAGTCGATAATTTGGGTATTTTAAGATTATATCCCTCTTCAATCCTCTAAAATATATGACCGAAATTATTTGTTTAGCTAACTCTTTGAAAATGCAAGAACGCTGCATTGCAGGAATTAATCCAGCAACAGGTCACTGGGTTCGTCCTATTTGTTCTCAATATCCTGATGATGGTCGTGTTCCCTCTTCAATACGGTTAATTAATAATCAAGAACCATCATTATTAGATATTATTGATATCCCTTTGGAAGCAACAGGAAATAATTTTGGATTTGAGTCAGAAAATTTGACCATTGCACCAGGAAAATGGAAAAAAATAAAGTCTCTAGCAGCAACAGATTTACTTGAATATTGTTCTGAAACTGATTATATTCTTCATAATTCATCTAAATATGTGACTGTTGATTATTTACAAAGTCTTCCTTCAGAAAAAAGCTTGACACTTCAATTAATTTATGCTGAAAAATTACTGATTAAAGAACAACCAGGAAGTATGCTAACAGCTACAGTCTGGAAAGGTTCAATTATCAATCAACAAGGTCAACAATTAACAGATGTGAACATTACTGATCCAGCATTTATTGAGCAACTAGAAACTGATTATCGTCCTAGTAATCCTTGTTTAGTTACTGTTAGTTTGAGTATGCCATATCGTCCCCCAAATTGGAAAAAAGAAGATGCTCCTTGCTGGAAATTAATTGCAGGAGTAATAGAATTATCCGATATCGATTTAATTTTAGTGGAAATGAAACGACTTGGTTGGACAATTGACCAGGGACGAAATTATTTACAAAAACATTATCAAAAATGTTCACGTTCTTTATTAACTAATGATGAAATTCAAGAATTTTTAAGCTATTTAAAATATCAATAAAAAAATCGTCTTTTCTGTATTAAGAATCATAAGATGACAATTTAAGCATTTTTTAGTCCTTTATTTCCAATATTGAGATGGTTGAGATTTGCCAGAACAACCTCGGTAATTTTTCAGCACAAATAAATGCTGTCAATAATCTAGAAACGTGAGTTAGGAGTTAGGAGTTAGGAGTTATAGCAGTCGCCAAAGCTATTAGGACATTTTTCTGTTCCCTGTTCCCTGTTCCCTGTTCCCTTAAAATATAATTTATGTGTCCTAACTAGCCTGTCTATTGCTATATAATTTTTTTAACGAGAAAATGAAGGTTTGAGACTTCTGATTTGAGTCAGTTTTCTCGAAATTTCCTTATATCGAACTCAGGTTAGAAATGAATTTTGACTATTGCGCAACAGTAGTCTGTCCAAAATTGAGAGATGAATTTTGACTCAGCGTATTAGGGTTTTTATGTTAGATAAGCGATCACTTTTTTACTGTTGCGCAACAGTAGTTTGTCCACAATGGATTGACATACTCCCACCACTAATTGCTTCGCTCTTGCTACGCAATATAGTGGGGGATTCTCTCCGTATCACTACTAGAGATTCCTTGTTCAACGAGACAACTTAGATTATCAATGTTACCATTGAGAACCCAGAGGTCGGACTCTCCCAAGGCTATGGAGTCGGTTTCGATATGCCCTACCGTACCGTTGAGATGTTCTCCCAAATATTTCAACCCCTTCTTAAGAATGTTTATTGCTGCGTTATGATCCCTATCTAAGACTGTTTTACAATTAGGACATTGATGAGTTCTGGTACTTAATGACTTCTGAACTCTTGTGCCACAAACCGAACAATCTTGACTGGTGAAATGGGGAGGCACAGCAATACAAACTACGCGATAAATCTTAGCAAAATAATTCAACCATTGGGTGAATTGATACCAAGACGCATCAGAAATAGATTTAGCAAGCTTATGGTTCTTTACTAAGTTTCTAATCTTTAAAGCTTCATAGACTACCAAATCATTAGATTGGACTAACGCCAAAGCATCTTTAATTGCTTTGTCTTTACGCTGTCTTGATACTTTAAGATGAAGCTTGGCTACTTTTACCCGTTGCTTGTGATAGTTGTTAGACTGTCTCGAACCTTTACGGAACCGTTTTGATAATCGTCTTTGCGCTTTTTTAAGGCGTTTTTCAGACTTTCTCAAATAGCGAGGGTTATCAACAGTATTTCCCTGAGCATCAGTATAAAACTCTTTTAAACC
>NZ_JASJEB010000001.1 GCF_030064895.1 Crocosphaera sp.
ATAAATATCCGTCGTAACCCACCATTTTAGTACCTTAAAAGTTATCCATAATTCTCATTTTTACTTTTAATATCTCAATTATTGATATCTGTTTTATTTTCCATCCAACCTTTGATAGAACTTATTGCAGTTGCAACTAAAGGATTATCTGTCAATTCTAATAATGATTCATGACCTCCAGCTTTTAAAGCACCAATAACTCTTTGTTTTAAAGGTTGATCTTGTTCCATTCGTTCAATAGTTTTAGCGACAATAGACAAGTCTTTAGCTGTTAAATCTTTAGTTATTTCTGGTTCATTATGTTTAATTTTTTCAATTAATTCTGCCTCAATAATTTGCATTTCTTCAACATCTAAATCTGTTATATTTTGGGAAACTGTTTCAATAATTTCTTTAATTTCTGTGGCAACTTTTTGGAGATTTTCTTTTGAAGAATAATAAGTATTTACTGTATTGTGATATACATTTTCTCCGTTGTAATTGTAGTAATAATTATTCTCTATTGTTGGATAAGGTACTTGAAGATTAGAACTTGTATAATTTGAAGCTTTCTTAAAAAAGTCAATAGCTACAATCAATAATAAACCAATAATTACTACTAAAAATCCTTGTATGTCTTGAGAAATCTCAGGACGAGTTAATATATTAATTAAGTAAATAGCAAAAATAAGTAAACCAAAGCCAATAAATACGTTTTTGTCAAATTTTAATACGTCTTGCAAAGAAAAATTACTCTTAGTTTTTCCCAATATATGGAAATCATTTACATCTTGTAAATCATATTCATCTATATCTTGTAAGGAAATTTTTTTATTTTTTTTAGATTCATCCATTGTAATATTCCTCTTATTAACTTTGATTTTCTTCAGAATTAGATGGTGGTAAATTTTTGTTAGTTTTTGTCATATAATTGCCAAAACTTTCTAATAAACTTGAAACATCTGAGGGTGAGTATTCGAGAAGCGTAACCAAACCAAGTAAAATAAAAAATATCCCAACATATCCAGTAGAATATAGTTTAACAAAAATCTGAAGTCCAATGAATACAAAACCTATTACTATACTTGATACACTACCTAATTTTAGTGTAACTTCGTTAGCTTGTTGTAAGTCACGTTGATATTGATTATTTTTTGAGGTTTCTATTTGATATTCTAACTCAGCCCTCATCTTTAATAATTCTCTCTTTTCTTCTAGATTTTTAGCTGATACAATACTCTGGGCAATATCTTGCTTAATTATATCAATATCCGACAATGATTGAGAGTAAGGAACAAGAGAACCACTATCCTCAGATTGATTAGTATTAGGTGGAGGAGTTTCAGTCATTACATTGATTTTATATTAGCTAAACCTTAACTCAAGATTTTGTAAGATTATTATAATATGGTATAGTCAACAAAACACTTAGACAATTGAATGTTAGTTGTCTTATCTTATTTCTGATAGTTTAAAATTATGGCTAAATACATTTTGTTTGGTAGTTACTGCGAAAATGCTTTAGAAAAAAGAACCCCTTACCGTCAAGATCATTTAGAGGGTTTAAAACAGCAAAAAGAAGCAGGAATTTTAGTTACCCTCGGACCCACTAAAGATAATACTAAAGTTTTCGGGATTTATGACGCAGAAAACCACGAAAAAGTCAGGGCATTAATTGAAAATGATCCATATTGGAAAAATGGAATTTGGACAGATTATGAAATAAAAGAATGGATACAAGCTTTTTAAGAAATTCAAAAATTAGTCGTGATAGTTTATATTTCTGACTTATTTTTATTTTGTAATTTTTCTAACTTTTGCTGACGTAAATCAGCTTCTATCATGGCAATTAATTCATCAAACTTCAAGGTCACTAAATCTAGTTTTCTGCAAGCTTCTCTCCATTGAGTAACATTTTTACTTCTTGTTTCTAGATCGGGAACACAAGATTTATTAGTCATGATAAACCCTAGTTTTTTTTAGTTTCAGAAAGACTGGCTTCTACCACATCCACTGAGATTTCAGCTTGTTCAATGGTTTCATCCAATAATTCCAGGATAGCAGAAGGAGCGATGGGATAGTATTCAGCAATTCTTAAAGTTAAGGTATAGAGGCGAGAGTAAGGATTTGTTAATCTTTCGAGACAATTCTGTATTTGTTCTAATTCTGGTAGTGTCTCCTCTGTTTCACCATATTGTTCAAACAGATTAAATTCTGTTATTTTTATTTCAGCAATCAATTCTATTAATCGTCTTTGTCAACTAAAAATTTTGGTTAATGATTCGGGAGACAGTTTAGCCAAAAGTCACAAGTACCTTTAATTATTTGACTATTTTTTATTGTACAGTATTGTTTTACATATTGAAAGTAAATATCAAAAAGTGTGTTAAACTTTACGAATAATAATGAAAGCCAAGAGTTTTCCTGGGTTATGACTATGCCAACATTAGTAAAATGGACAATAGAAGATTATCATAACATGATTACTGCTGGTATTCTAGCAGAAAAAAAGGTGGAATTAATTGCAGGAGAAATAATGAAAATGACTCCAGAAAAACCCTTTCACAGAAGAGTAACTTTTAAGACTGCTGACTATTTTAGAGAAAAATTAAGAGGAAAAGCAATCATTTTTGAGGCACATCCGATTACACTTTTTGATTCTGAACCTGAACCAGATATTATCATAGCAAAACTTCCCCTAGAACGTTATGATAATCGTCATCCTTATCCAGAAGATATTGAGTTACTGATTGAAGTTTCAGACACCACATTAAAATATGATCTTGATACCAAACAAAAAATTTATGCTCTTGCTAAGATTAAGGAGTATTGGATTGTTGATCTTAAAAACAGTCAATTAATAGTCTTTCAAAAACCAGAAAATAATTGTTATTTAAAACAATTTAACTTGACTCAAGGGGTTATTTCTCCCTTAGCTTTTCGAGATATTCAGATAGACAGTCAAACAATCTTAAATTGATAACTGATAACTGGTCATTTCATTTATCATTTATCATTTATCATTCGTTTGGAAGTAGGCTTGAAACCTCTACCAAACTTTTTTCTCCCTAAAGGGAGAGGCTTGAAACCAAAATGTTCAATGTTCAATGTTTGGTAACTGGTAACTGATAACTGTTAAAAACTAGAATTATTCAACGCATATTGAACCAACTGACTCAACTTATGACGTAACGTTTCTAAACCTAATCTTTGACTGGCAGAAATAAACACAGCTAAAGGATACTCTTCTTGTGCAACCTTTAAAGTTTCTCCATCTACCGTATCAATCTTATTAAACACTAATAAAATAGGACCAGGAACTAAAGGCATTTCCTGTAAAATATTCATCACTGATTGTATATGATGTTGCCAAGCAGGGTGAGATAAATCAACCAAATGTAACAACGCATCCGCTTCTGTTACCTCTTCTAAAGTAGCGCGAAAAGCATCAACTAAAGATGGGGGTAACTCATGAATAAATCCTACCGTATCTGTTAACAAAAAAGTGTAAGGTTGTCCTGTGTTATCATCAATACCAGATAAACGGCGAGTTGTCGGATCAAGAGTCGCAAATAGTTGATCTGCGGTATAGACTTCTGCATTGGTTAACGCATTGATCAAAGTAGACTTACCCGCATTGGTATAACCAACGATCGCAATGCTGGGAACCTCTTGTTTTTGACGCTGTTGACGTAAACGAGAACGATGAGACTGTAACTTATTAACCTCTTGTTGCAGCCGAGAAATACGCCGTTGAATAGCCCGACGTTCCGTTTCTAACTTGGTTTCTCCTGGTCCTCTGGTTCCAATACCACCCCCTAAACGAGACATAGCTTGACCCCTACCAACCAACCGAGGCAACATATATTCTAACTGGGCCAACTCCACCTGTAACTTACCGGCCCGTGACTGGGCCCGTTGGGCAAAAATATCTAAAATAACCTCCGTCCGGTCAACCACTTTAACACCTAACTGGGTTTCCAGGTTGCGAACTTGTGCAGGAGATAAGTCCAAACTAAACACCACTAGATTAGCCCCTAAAGTTTGCACCCGTAAAGCGATCTCTTCTACCTTACCCTTTCCCACAAGGGTTTGAGGATGGGGTTTAGGGCGTTTTTGTCCGATAGTTTCTACTGTTTCTCCACCAGCAGTGTCCACCAGTCGTTTTACTTCGGCCAACTCCTCGGCAAAGGTGCGATCGCTCATTTTGTCCATTTGTAAGCCAACAATAACCACTCGTTCGTGATCTCCTTCTACCTGCTGGGCAACATATTCCCGACGAAACTCCGCTTCTAACCCTTCCACCAAGCCGAAAAAGTCCTGTTCTGAGAGGGTTTCTAGGGTCATGGCCGGGGAAACAGTCCAATAATAGGCATGGTTGGGGTTAAACTCTGAAGGGGGCAGTAAATGGGCAATATAAGCCTCTTTGACGTATCCGGTTGCCCCTCCACCCCGTCGCATTTTCCCTTCTGAGGTGACGGATAACATCACCAAACTATCCAGACGTTGCAGTACCATCGCGGTCAAACTGGACTCTTTGGGGGGATCGCTTTTTAGTTGGGTGGCAATGCAGCGAATACCACAAAGCCGTTCAGCCCCATAACGTGGCAGTTCTAGGGCAGGTATTTGGGTTTGTCGAGGAGTCCCCACTCCCACCCGAATAACCTGGCCACGACGGTTAATATAGGCGCATACTCCTTGACCGAGATCGGAACTGACGGAGGCCAGTCTTTGGGCAAACTCTGGAGACGTGAAGCGATCGCCTCGTAGTTTTTGATGATAAAGTCGTTTTAACTGCTTAATTTGACTGCTTTTTAACCCTTGCAGGTTTCCGTAAATGGTATCGATGGGCGAACCTCCTTACTGTGGTTAGTTGTTTTGAGTAATTTCTCTATTATAATGTTTCATCTCGGTACTTTTGCCTCCGTAAACTCCTTCTATTTGTTGGCGACAACATTCAATGGCAAAGTCGTTAAAGTCAGAGGGATCAATGTCATACATTTGTTGAAAACTATCGGGTTGTACGCGACAAAAACGGGGACGCTCTTCATAAATTAAACATTTTCGGGTTTCATGGTCAAAATTAATACACCATCCTTCTTCTCCTACTAAACTGAAATAATTATCTAATTCTTCTGGGGTTAAATATTCTTCTAAGTCGGGGCGATCGCTTGGATCTAAGTTACAACAGGCCCCACACCCTTCTACACATTTCCATGTTTCTTTTTTAGTCTTCATGAAGTTTCAATCTTTGAGTTTCTTTTATTATTTTACTCTTTTTAATTGTTTGATATAATAAAAAGTAAGTAAATATTAACAAAATATTTTTCTAGCCTCTGATATGAAACAATTCAATTACACAGAAATCAAGGAAAAATTACCAAAGTTAATGGAAAAAGTTTGTCAAGATAATACTCCGATTATTCTTGCTGACAATGATCAAGAACCTGTTATTTTAATGTCTCTGTCCGATTATAATTCTTATAAAGAAACTATGTATTTATTAAGCTGATTTAACAACTTCAGCAGAATTAAGTCGTTATTTTCGTCATCAAGTTGAAAAAGAAGCGGTAATTATATATCTTTAGATGATAATTTTAAAAATATTTACAAATAACAATGATATAATAGTTTAGAAAGACTAGAACATAAAAAATCACGCAAAAATAAAGTAATCAATTATATTAGAAATGAAACAACAGTTTAATGTAATCATTGAAAAAGATGCAGATGGCTATTTAGTTGCTTCTGTTCCTGCTCTAAAAGGATGTCATACTCAAGCAAAAAGCTATGATGAATTAATAGAAAGGATAAAAGAAGCTATCGAATTATGCTTAGAAATGGAAAACCAAGACTTTGAACCTTTAGAGTTTGTTGCAGTACAAAGAATCACAATTAACTCATGAGTAATATTCCAGCAATAACAGGAAAAAGAATGATATCAGCTTTGAAAAAAGCTGGATTCACTGTTGCTAGAATCAAAGGAAGTCATCATTTCTTAATTCATTCTGATGGAAGAAGAACTGTTATTCCTGTTCATGGGAAAGAAACCATTGGAAAAGGATTATTTGCTAAGATTTTGAAAGATTGTGAGTTAAATATTGATGAATTTTTAGACTTGTTGTGAAATAATAAGATAAAAAATAAGGACATAATATTATTATTTCCCTACAAATCAATCAATTAAACTGTTATCTTATACACCAAAAAGCAAGTTTTTGGTGCATTATGGCACAAAAAAATTATAGTAACTACCAAAAAAATATAGTTTTCCTAATGCACCCTACTTAATATTTTGTTTAGGAAAAGTCTCTTCATTTAGAGTTATTTTAAATAATTATTTTCTCATATTTTTTCCCTATACTTTCCCAAGTGTAATTATTTTCAACATAGTTTCGTCCATTTTGTGATAAAGTTTGACGCAATTTTTCATCTTCAAATAAATTACTAATTGCTGTAACATATTCTTCTATTGTATTAGCTCGTAATGCTCTTAAAGGCGTATTCTCTCCATCAATTTCCATTCCTTCTAAACCCCGATCGCTTGCCACAATAGGAACCCCTGCGGCCATTGCTTCTAAGGTCTTATTTTTAATACCAAATCCTGACCTTAAAGGAATAACACACACCGTTGCTTTGTGTAAATATTCGGCCATTGATGGCACTTTTCCTGTTACTGTAATTCCTATTTTTTCTCCTAATTTTAGTACAGATTCAGAAGGGTTTGCCCCAACAATGCTTAAAGTAACATCAGGATATTTTTCACGCAATAAAGGGAAAATTTCTTGACTAAAAAAGCAAGCAGCATCAATATTAGTTACATAGTCCATCCCTCCTGTAATAATCAAATTATGACCTCCTGGATCATTATTTCGCTGAGGAAAAATCTCTAAATCAACCCCATTAGGAAGCACAGAAACTTGACTATTTATTTTAAATTCTTTTAATTGTTGATAATCGTCATCTGTAGTAACAACGATACTAGAAAACTTTTGATAAACCCGTTTTTCATAGCGTTTTAATAAAGGTAAATAAAGGCGATCTCGTTGATGATTTTCTGACGTATTGGTTTCTAGTTGGTGTTGACAAGTACGATAAACAGAACTATGACTATTAATCACTGTTTTTATTTTGTTTTTCCAATGAGGACGAATATAAATTTCATTAACACTATGTTCACAAGTAATAGCATCAAAATCATTATTTTTAACAGCTTCATCAACCCAGTTTTGAATCGATTTATCGTATAAAAAAGAAACATTCGGAGGAGTTCCTGTCAGGAAAAATTGACAAAACCGCTTGACTTTTTCTACAATTCCTGAGTTGGGATTATTAGGACGAGGAAATAACATTAAACTTTTGATCCAACCCTTTAAAGCTTCTATTTCTTCTTCAGTAACATCTTCAGCCTTTTGGGTAACTAAAGTAATCTCATGATGATGACTTAACTGTTTTAATAAGTTAAATGTTCTGACTTGAGTTCCCCCTCGACTAGGAGGATAAGGAAAAGTAGCACAAATCATTAATAATTTCATTGTTTATCCCAAAAAATAACAACCTGGTTGTTTTCATAAATCGATCCTATTTTATATCTTTTTTAGTTCTTCAATCTCGACGAATGAAAATTAACAGCAAATTGTTTCTGATAGGGATGACAAAAATATGTTATATTATAAGTCGAGACAACTAAGTATTCGGTAGTAGATTTTGTTATCAGCATTGACGGGTATACCCCTTTCAGCCTTTGTACGATTCTCTCCGACGACTAAAGCTCTACAATCCTTCTAGATATACGGAGATAATCGAAAATGTCAATTTATGTAGGAAACCTATCCTATGAAGTAACCAAAGAAGACCTTAATGACGTCTTTGCTGAGTACGGCCAAGTTAAACGTGTTCACATTCCTACGGATCGCGAAAGTGGGCGTATGCGTGGCTTTGCTTTTGTGGAGATGAAATCTGACGAGGAAGAAGAAAAAGCAATTGCTGACTTAGATGGTGCTGAATGGATGGGTCGGACTTTAAAGGTTAATAAAGCCAGAGAAAGAGAAAATCGTGGTGGTGGTGGCCGTTTTTAAGTCCAATTTCTTGAATTAATCAATTAAGGGGTAGGAGTTTTCTTGGTTCCTACCCCTTCTGATTTTTAAGTCTATTTTCTACCATCATTTTAACTACCTCTGGCATTTTATGCTGCGCTTTCCAACCTAATTTTTGTTCTGCTTTGCTTGGGTTGCCACAACTATAACTGATATCGGTGGGACGAAATAAATTGGGGTCGCTGCTAACATAATCTTGCCAATTCAAACCTAAACAATTAAAGGTTTCGATGACAAACTCTTCTAAAGAATAACTATGCCCTGTAGCAATAACATAATCATCAGCTTGGGTTTGTTGCAACATTAAGTACATGGCTTGAACATATTCAGGGGCCGAACCCCAGTCCCGTTTGATGTTAACATTTCCTAGTTGTAATTGATGGGAATTACCTTGAGCAATTTTACAAGCAGCAGCAACAATTTTTTGAGTAACAAAACGTTGGGGACGTAAGGGAGATTCGTGGTTAAATAAAATACCAGAACAAGCAAAAATGCCGTAAGCTTCTCGATAATTAGCTACCTCCCAAAAGGCCGCAGATTTAGCTACAGCATAAGGACTACGAGGACGAAAAGGAGTTAATTCATCGGCAGGAGTTATGCCAATATCCCCAAAACATTCACTGGAACCTGCATTATAAAATTTGATTGCTGCGCCAGTAAAACGAATGGCTTCGAGTAAATTTAAAGTACCAGTGGCAATACTTTCTAAGGTTTCTACCGGTAGTTGAAAGGATAATCCCACAGAACTTTGACCAGCTAAATTATAGACTTCATCTGGTTCAATTTTATAAAGAATTTGTAGCACACTACGAAAGTCATTGAGTGCCATTGATTCCACTTTTACTTGCTCTCGAATTCCTAAACGAACTAAGTTTTGAAATGAGGACATTTGGGCATCCCGTGAGGTTCCACACACGATGTAACCTTGGTTTAAAAGAAATTGAGCTAAATAAGCACCATCCTGTCCAGAAATACCACAAATCAAAGCTGTTTTTTGTCCCATTTTATTTTGTTATTTTTTTGAAGATTGAGAAGGTTGAAAGAGTAATTGTAGGGCTTCTTTTAAATAGCCAATTTGACCGTAAGCGTAAACTAAATTATCAAAACTTTGTGCAGGATTACTAACATATTTTAAGGATTTATATAGACCTCTTATTAATCTTTCTCCTCCCCTTCCTAACTGCTCAATACCGGTTCGTCCGGCAATTTCTTCTCGATAACATTCGCTCACTCCTTGCCACCAACTACGACTTAAAAACCAACTACGCTGTAGCCTTTCTGGGGCAACATTATGGGCAACCAGGGCTTCGGGAAGATAGGCAACCTCCCATCCTTGATTTAAGGCTAATTCTGTCATAAATAACTCTTCATTGGAAAGCAGTTTTTTGCCGACTCTTCCTAAATTAGCATCAAAACCACCAATTTTCTCTAAAAATGACCGTCGCAACGAATAATTTAAGCCTCTGGGGGTCAGTTGAGGGTTGCTAATAGAAACTACTTTTTCCCCTAAATCATAAGCCCCTAAAGCCCCTGCTAACCCCTCAGAAATCCAATTAGGAGGGGTGAGCTTGTCGGGCCAGATTAAGGTAACTTTACCCCCTGCGATCGCTAATTTTTCCTTCTGTTCATAAGCAGCAACTAACACTCGTAACCATTGAGGAGAGGCGATCGCATCATCATCGAGATAAGCTAAAATCGGCGCGGTGGTTTCTTTTGCCCCACGATTACGGGCAACTGATAACCCTAGAATCGGCTCATAAACGTATCTAACTTGAGATTTTGATAAAAATGGGCTGACAACCTCTTTTGTATTGTCTATGGAGCCATTATCGACGATCAGGACTTCATAATTAACACCCTCTTGGGCCAAAAGACTTTCGATAGCATCACCTAAATAGCGATCGCGGTTATGAGTACAGATGATAGCAGCAATTTGAGGATTAGACATGATTAGATGGGGGACTGGGAGATGGGGGATAGGGGAGACTGGGGGACTGGGGGATAGGGGACTGGGAGACTGGGGGACTGGGGGACTGGGAGATGGGGGGAAAATATTAATGTTGTTTCTTGTCTTCCCACACTCCCCACCCTTCCCACACTCCCCACACTCTGGACATTTCTCACCCTTCCCACTTCACTGAAACTTACTATAGGTGTCTAGCAATACTTGTTCATAGCGTTGAGTCATTTGTTCCCAAGTATATTCATTTTCTATTAAAGCGCGTCCATTGTTGGATAATTTTTCCCGCAGTTTTTCATCTTGAAAGAGACGACCGACTGCATAAACATATTCATCCACATCGTTGGCCCGCATGGCCGCTAAAGGATGTCCTGGACTATCAACGGATAATCCTTCTAAACCATAATCACTAGCTACTATTGGGGTTCCTGTGGCCAATGCTTCTAGGGTTCGCATTTTTGTACCAATACTGTTGCGAATAGGAATGACACAGACAGTGGTGTTATGAAGATAATCGAGAAGATAAGGGACTTGTCCGGTGACATTTACCCCTGAGAGTTTATTTAATTCCAAGACTTCTGGGACAGGACGACTTCCTACTATATCAAGGATTGCATCGGGATAGCGTTGACGAATTTTTGGGAAGACTTCTAAGCTAAAAAACCGCGCTGCATCAATATTAGCCGGTTTATCCATTGTACCAACAAACGTAATGCGGTGTCCTGACTTGTTGCTGAGACGTTTGGGAAAGACTTGTAAGTTTAATCCGTTGGGTACAAGGGTTATGGGAACTTCTATTTTTAAATTTTTTAGGATTTTTTGTTCGGTTTGATTTGCTACTATCACAGCAGCAAATTTATAACAATATTGTTTTTCATAACGACGTAATATCGGTAAACTTAATTGTTCTTTTAATCCACTATCATTACCATTGGTTTCGACTTGATGTTTATATATTCCATAAACAGAACGGTGGATATCAATAATTGTGGGAATTTTTTGTTGCCATTCGGGTCTAAAATAGATTTCGTTGGCACTACCCTCGCATAATAAAAGATCAAATTTTTCAGATGCGATCGCTTCATCTATCCATTTTTGAATGGCTTGGGAATAATTAGACAAAACTCCAGGTGGTGTTCCTTGTTGCACAAAGACCCCCAGTTGTTTAGCTGTTTCTAAGAAACCTTTACTATTTTCTGGATGGGTAACGGGAGGAAAGACAACGCAGTTCTTTATCTGCTCTTGCAGCGCATCAATATCTTCTTCTAAGACTTGTTCAGATTCTTGGGTTACTAGGGTAATGTCATGGTTTGTATTAAGATGTTTAAGAAAGGAAAAGGTTCTCACCTGGGCTTTTCCCTGTATTGGGGGATAGGGAAAAAGGGATGAAATGACAAGAATCTTCATAGGTAGATTCATTAGCTATCTAGTTTAGTTTAGCAAGCTTTTCTTGATCTGTAACCTGTTTTTCCCAGATATTATTAATTTTTTTCTTTATTTTTCCTCCTCTACTATCTTTTTAGCTGTTTAAGATTGAGTTGTGAAAGTTAAATGTTGCTCAGAAACTTCCATTTTTTTAAAATTATTCCTACTCTATTATTTATCCTTACTTTTTTTCTGGTTATACAAATGCCTTCTACTAATTCTAATTCCTCTTATTCTTTACTAACCGATCCTTTTTTACAGTTTCCGACAACTTCATCGGTTAAAGTTGTTTGGTTTACTGAATTTGCTGGAGTGGATCACAAAATAATTTATGGACAGAATTTAGATAAGGAAATCATAGCTAATACCACTTTATTAAGTCGTACCAGAGAAGATCAAGGTTCAAACGTCAAAGAGGATTATTATCAGACCACAAGAAGAAATATCTGGCGACATGAAGGAGAAATTATCGGATTAAATCAAGGGGAGAAAGTTCCTTATAAAGTTGCTAGTCTTATTGATAATGAGCAAGTTGAAAGTAATATTTTTTCTCTAAGTTCTTCTCCCAAAAAGAAAACACCTTTAAAAATTTTATTAACTTCTGACCATCAATTAAAGCCGATGGTGGCAGCAAATTTACAAAAAGTTGTGGAAACTATTGGTAAAATTGATGCTATTTTTTTAGCTGGTGATTTAGTGGATATTCCCGATCGCTCTTCGGAATGGTTTGATGATCGAAGGGGTGGTGCATTTTTTCCCTGTCTTCAAGGTTTGGCTAACTATAGTATAGACAATACAGTTTATGAAGGTGGCCAATTGATTCAATTTGCTCCTTTATTTCCTGCCATTGGTAATCATGAAGTCATGGGTAAATGGTCAGACAATAAGAGATTAAGTCAACAGTTTGTTAATGCTATACCTAAACAGGTTGCTAAAAATATTTACTTACAAAAAGCTGATAGTATTAATCCTGATGCTGATCCTGATATTGAAAGTAACTGGATAAAAAATAATTCTTTTAATACGGATACTTATGAAGAAATTTTTTCTTTACCTCAAAATGAATCTGATAATAGTCATTACTATGCTATTACTTTTGGGGATATTCGTTTAGTAGTTTTACAAGTAACTAATATCTGGCGTTCTCCTAATCTAAGAAATAGTGTTGAAGGAAGATATCAAGAATCAGACAGGGAGTTAAATAAGCCTGAAAATTGGGGTTATGGTCAACATATTTTTGAATCAATTGAAAAGGGAAGTGAACAATATCAATGGTTAGAAAAAGAACTAAAAAGCGAAGCATTTAAAGAAGCAAAATACACAATTGTTATGTTTCATCATCCCGCCCATACTTTGGGAGGAAATATTGTTCCACCTTATACTAATCCCATCCCCAATACTAATTATGATAGTGATGGCAATATAACAGAAATTCGCTATCAATATCCCAAGAAAAATGATTATATTATTCGGGATTTAATCCCACTTTTAGAAACAGCAAAAGTTAATTTAGTTTTCTATGGTCACTCTCATCTTTGGAACCGTTTTTTAAATGTAAATGGTCTGAATTTTCTAGAATCTTCTAATGTTGGTAATAGTTATGGCGCACATTTAGGGGATAATAAAAGACAAATACCTCCTGATTACTCTCCGTCAAATTATGTTGAACTAGGTGATCCTAATGGACTTAAAGCAATTATTCCTAATTTATCACCTTTAACAGATGAAAATAATAATCCTTTACCTTATATTGCTAGTAACAATATAACAGTCTTTAGTATTTTAGACACAGAAAAAGGAACAGTCAGTAGTTATTATTTTGATACTCGTCAACCTAATTCTGATGTTATTAAATTTGATGAATTTACAATTTAATGGTACTCTCAAAGCAATAAGTACCTTATTTATTAATCACCAATAAGTAAATGATTTAATTTGGGTATTTGCCAAGAGTACATTTTTTGATATACTGACCATAGCCTCAAATTTATAACGAATATGACACAGACTGTGAGTGAGTTATGTTTTTTGTAAGAACTATTTGAAAATTACTCTTACAAATATAAGAATTGTGTCAGTGTTATAGAGGAATATTTCTATTAAGAATTTTCTAGGTAATTAATTCAGTTTTTGTTGTTGTACTTTAAATTTATTCAACCTAAGTAAAAGTTAAATATGAATCGTTTTTTTTACGAAAAATCCAGTAGTTATCAAGGATATCTAATTATTCCTTTTCTGTTGACAAAAGTTAGTGGTGAGTTGATTTATTCCTATGCTTTATTATCATCACAAGGGTACGATGATGAATTTCATAAAGCAAAAAATCCAGCAGGAATTTGTTCTAATACATTAGGTGATATTAGAGAAATTGCTCAACAACATCTTAATCAATACAGTGTTAATTTAAAAGAAGATGATTATTTTGAGCAACGTTATACTTATCAAAATACATTAATTATTATTCATCAACAAGGAAAAAGATGTTCTTATGATCATTATCCTTCTCATGAATTGAGAAATATTGCTGCACCAACTTTGTTTCTTAATGCTGATAGTTGTATTAACTGGATAAAAAAAAGATTAGCTCGTCGTCAAGTTCAATTTTAAATCATTGATTGTTAAAGCTTGGAAAGGTGTGTTACTATTTGTATGTTAAAATTTTTATCTACAAAGAAGAAAAAATCTAAGTCCAATTTGAAACCATTACTAAAAATTTTGGTAATTATCTGTCTATTTTTATTGACAATTACGCCATCTTCTGGGTTAGACAAAGACTTAGAAAAATCTTTACCTCCTCTACAAAACCATCCCTTCCCATCCTCATTAAATCAATGGCAAGATCAACCCTATTCAGGAGACTATTTTGACCAAATTGAACCCAGTGTAGTGGGACATTTATTGTGGTCAAAATTTCCTATAAAAATCTATTTTGATCGTCCCAATAATCCTAATGATACTGCTGCTACAACTCGTCGCTTTAATCAATGGGTTAATGCCGTTGAAACGTCCATTACTGAATGGAATACTTATTTACCGATGACGGAAGTTGACAGAGCAGAATTAGCTGATATTATCATAGAAAGAAATGATCCTCCTATGGATGTGCAAATCGATCCAGAAACAGGACAATTAGACATTCCTCGTGCTAGAACTGCTCAAGCTCGCTATGAGTTTTATATTGACGACAATCAGCTTTTGCACAAGATGATAATACAAATTAGCCCCCGTTTAAGTAAAGTTGCTACTCTATCTGCTGCACGTCATGAGTTAGGTCACGGGTTGGGAATTTGGGGTCATAGTTTAGAAGAAAACGATGTCCTTTATTTTTCACAAGTTAGTTCATCAATTCCTATTTCTTCTAGGGATGTCAACACTTTAAAAAAAATTTATGAGCAACCCACTCGTTTAGGATGGTCTTTCCCCGTGGACAATTGATAATTGATAATAGACAGAGGGTTTAAGGTGTTTTATTAATTTCCAGACAGATTTCGAGGGTTAACTCTACATTTCCACTTTAGCATTTTTTGAAAAAAACACAAATCTCAAATTTAGTCATATTTTGGCAAAATTAAGGAAAAGTTGGTTTTGTAAACCACTGTAAATTAGTTTAAATAGATTATATAAATATTTAGCTTGGATAATTCTGGTTTATATTTGTCGAGATCGCCCCAATTACTTGATTCAACGCAACGTGGAGGGTTTGAGGTGTTTTCTCGATTTCTAGACAGATTTCGAGAGATAACTCTACATTTCCACTTTAGCATTTTTTGAAAAAAACACAAATCTCAAATTTAGTCATATTTTGGCAAAATCCAGGAAAAGTTATCTTTGTAAACAAGTGTAAATCATCAATAGAGATTATATTAATTTTTTAAATTATATAGTTTTTATTTATTGATAACATTCAGATAGCAGTACGCATTATGGTTAGGAAGTTAAGAAGATTCCTCCTCCCTCGGAATGACAATTAAGGATATGAAATAATGTTAAAAAAAAAGAGAATTTCGATTGTATTGTAAGTCTAGTGACTACAATAATCGTCTATTCTCATTGTTCAAGTTATTGGAACTTTGAAACTTTAAATATTAGAGATTGTAAGCTCCTTCAGTGTCTGGACTTTCAACTTTAGGTAGTCCCATACTATAGTTAAGGACACGACTTTTTAGATTGTAACTAATCTCACCTTTTTGAAGAAGACTGCGGATAAAATGTTCTAAATCTGAACCGATACGACGTAAATTATAATCGCTTAATTCTTCACCACTGGCAGACTCTACTAACTCATCAAATTTACGATAAACTTTTTGTAAAGCATCTTCCTCCCAGTTAAATTCGTTATCGGGATCAACATCCAAAGTGAGCATATTATCACTTTCTACCAATTCATTGTTTTGAATTTCAGCAGTATAAATACGAACGTGACGAGTTGTAGATTTGACAAACATAGTGGATAAACAAAAATAAAGACTTATATTTAGATAGTAATGCTTTCTGTTTTAAACAGCAATTAAACTTGATCGAGATTAGCATTAGGGGATAAAGGTTTAATTCTTCATCCCCATGAAGTAATTATTTACTTCCAGCTTGGACGCATTGTTCAACCAAAGGCATTACAGCATCAACGTCTTTCCAACCTAAAATTTCTGTGACTTTTTTCTCCAGATTTTTATAGGTACGGAAAAATTCCGCAATTTCTTCTAAACGGTGAGGAGCAATGTCTTTAAGAGATTTTACTTCAGCAAAGCGTGGATCTTCTACAGGGACACAAAGCACTTTTTCATCGCGATCGCCACCATCGATCATTTCTAACATACCAATGGGACGAGCTGCAATCACACAGCCGGGGAAAGTGGGTTGATCAATGATCACCATCCCATCTAAAGGATCACCGTCATCCGCTAAGGTATTGGGAACAAACCCATAGTCGTAAGGATACTGTACCGAGGCAAACAAAACGCGATCGAGAGCAAAGGCGTTCATATCCTTGTCATATTCGTATTTATTCTTGCTTCCTGCAGGAATTTCAATTAAAACATTGATTAGACCAGGTTCAGGTTGAGCCGGAATGAGTGATAAGTCCACGATTTTCTCCGAATGCTTACTAATTACTTTGATTAAGGAAGATAGTCCATAATCTTTCCTTCGGTGCTTATTTTACAACGAATTTTGACCCAAGGTTGATATTAATCACATGATTGCTGTGATCTAAACTATTGAGGCTAAGAGAAAAAGAGAAGATAATAAACACAGGATTCAAAAAGCTGGTGCATACAAACACCAAGAGGTTATTTATTTTTTCACAATGGATAACCCATTTTTTTTATCTATTTTCTATATTGATATTAATCACATAATTGCTGTGATCTAAACTATTGAGGCTAAGAGAAAAAGAGAAGATAATAAATGCAGGATTCAAAAAGCGGGTGCATACAAACACCAAGAGGTTATTTATTGTTTTTTACAATGGATAACCCATTTTTTTTATCTATTTTCTATATTGATATTAATCACATAATTGCTGTGATCTAAACTATTGAGGCTAAGAGAAAAAGAGAAGATAATGAATGCAGGATTCAAAAAGAGGGTGTATACAAACACCAGGGGGTTATTTATTTTTTCACAATGGATAACCCATTTTTTTATCTATTTTCTATATTGATATTAATCACATGATTGCTGTGATCTAAACTATTGAAGCTAAGAGAAAAAGAGAAGATAATAAACGCAGGATTCAAAAAACTGGTGCATACAAACACCAGGGGGTTATTTATTGTTTTCACAGTAAATAGCCTCTTTTCTATCTATTTTCTATATTGATATTAATTATATGATTGCTGTGATCTAAACTATTGAGGCTAATAGAAAAAGAGAATATAATAAATACAGGATTCAAAAAGCGGGTGCATACAAACAGCAAAGGTTTATTGATTGTTTTTTACAATAAATAAACCCTTTTTTCTATTTTTTATATATTGACAATAATCACATGATTGCTGTTATCTAAACTATTGATGCTAAAGGAAAAACAGAAGATAATTATCTCAGATTCAAAAAGCAAGTGCATGAAGATGCACAGGGTTATTTATTGTTTTTCACAGTAGATAACCCTTTTCTTTTAAATGCTAAGGTAATTAGTTATGCTCTAAATTGTTTTTCTACAGCCTGGAGCAAAAATTCTCGAGGAAAGAAGCGAGAACTATTGACGATTAAGTTATTAGTAATGCCTCCTGTTACTACATTTGCTTGCTTATTTTCTAAAGCTTTGAGTGCATCTTTAACCACAGTTTGCGCTGATGTTAAACTGCCATTATTTTTATTTTCAAAACTTTGAGGAAAATCAGCAACTTCAAAGAAATTTGATTCTGTTGGCCCCGGACATAAGGCTAAACAATTGATCCCTTTGTCCTTATTTTCTGCCCATAATGCTTCTGTGAAACTGAGAACAAACGCCTTTGTAGCTGCATAAGTGGATAAATATGGTAAAGCTTGAAAACCAGCAATAGAAGCTACATTGACGATACTACCTTGTCCCTGTTGTTGCATTGGAGATAAGAATAAATGGGTTAACTCCACCAAAACAGTCACATTGAGTTGAATCATCTCTAACTGTTTCGATAATTCTCGTTCAGCAAACGGACCATAATCCCCAAATCCGGCATTATTAATCAAACAATCTACCCTGAACCCCTGATCTTGAACCTGCTTATACACCTTTTGCCCTGCCTGGGGTTCGGTTAAATCTTGTACAATGACTTCAACATTGATAGATGCCGTTTCCTTTAACTGTTTAGCTAATTTATCTAGTTTGTCCTGGGAGCGAGCAACTAAAATGAGATTAGTCCCAGAAACTGCTAATTCTTCGGCAAATGCTTGTCCAATGCCCGAAGATGCGCCGGTAATTAGAGCGGTTTTGATTACCATTATGATTACAATCTAAGAGGAGTTACTATTGTTACAAATTGTAACGCAAGCAAAGGAAAATAATCCAAGAGTTAAGGTTCTTCTAGTGCTTTTGCAACTCACCTTTTCCTTATCCGTCACTAACACAGATGAACAATGACCCGAAAACCCATGGCCATGAAAGTTATTAGAGATATAGGTCGCTTTATGCGATCGCTATGGGGTGGTTGGTCTTTATCCCTGATGGATCGCTATATTGCCTCACAATTGATTAATCCGTTGCTGTTTTCTGTGGGTTTAGTCTCTGTTTTGGGGGTAGCCATCGGCTATTTATCAGACTTAGCCGATAAGGTAGTAGATTCTAATTTGCCTTTAATACAAGCTTCAGAAATTTTGCTGTTAAAGGTGCCGGAGTTTACGGCCTATGCTTTGCCTATTTCTGTGATGTTAAGTACGTTATTAACCTACGGAAGGTTGAGTAATGATAGCGAATTAATTGCTTTTCGGGGTTGTGGTGTAAGTCTTTATCGTCTGATTATTCCGGCTGTGGTGATGAGTTTATTGGTGACAGGGGTGACATTTTTGGTGAGTGAATTGGTGGTTCCGGCAGCCAATTATCGGGCTACAGCGATTTTAGTGGAGTATTTACAAGAAGAACATCCTTATTGGCAAAATAAGGACATCTTTTATCCTGATTATGAACAGGTTATTTTACCCAATGGAGACAAGACAAAACGCTTAAAACATCTTTTTTTTGCGGAACAGTTTGATGGTCAACATCTGAGAACTTTAACGGTTTTAGAGTGGTTAGAAGCAAGATTAAATCGTATTGTGGTATCAGACTCAGCAACCTGGAATGGACAAGAAGAAACTTGGGATTTTTTTAACGGAACTATTTATCAATTATCTCCTGATGCTTCTTATCAAGAGGCTGATCCTTTTGAACACCGACAGTTACCTTTAAGTAAGGCTGCCTTTGAATTTGCATTACAAGGTCGTGATCCCTACGAAATGAATATTATTCAGGCTAGGCAGTATATGAAAATTTTAAAGATGATGGGAGATGATAAAAAATTACGGACGTTTCAGGTCAGAATTCAACAAAAATTAGCTTTTCCTTTTATTTGTGTGGTGTTTGGGGTTATTGGTTCGGCTTTAGGATCTACTCCTCAACAGATGAGTCGGGGAACTGGTTTCGGTTTAAGTGTGGTGATTATTTTTGCTTATTATTTGTTAGGTTTCCTGATTGGAAGTTTAGGGTTAATGGGTTTAATTTCCCCTATTTTAGCAGGTTGGCTACCAAATATTTTGGGCTTGGTTATGGGGGGTTACTTATTGTATCTTTTTGCTGAATCTTAACAATTAACAATTAAAAATTAATTATATATTTTATTATATTTTTCGTTCTTTGGAATCACAATTAAGAAGAACCGAGAAAAACTTGTTTTCTCAGTTCTCTTTATAGATTCAACTTATTTATCTTTTGACCTACTCTAACTCCCAAAAATTAGAAAATCCTAGTTAATGGGCAACCGGACAACCGGAAGTTAGCTTTTTGAGGAAGGTGCTATTATCAAAATAGTGTTCGACTGAGAGAATTTTGAGATCGTCGGTGAGTTTAGCCACACTCATACCTCTAATTTCGATGGTCTCTCCTGTGGGTTGATGGTCTTGATATGGACCGCTAAAGGTTCCCCAGTGTCGCCATTTGAAGGTAACATTTGGTGGACCAGATAGCACTTCGATCAGTTCCCATAAAAAGCCATTGGGAAAGGCTTTATGAAACAGTTCAAAGGAAGATTCAAAGTCTTCTGCGTCTGGATCGTAACCTGGAGTTTTATCGATAAACAGGTTATAAGTCCCTTGATCACTTACATCTTGTGCGCTGTAAATAGGCCCCCCGTTGCTACTCATTTGGAATTTATCGACAACAATGGATAACCATTGCTGAGGATCGGCTTTATGGGAGGCTTCCATTTCAAAGGTTCTCACCAAATTTTGAGCGATCGCCTCTAAGGAACCTGGGGCATGATTGTGTTTACTTTCTTTGTGTAAATATTGGTCGGTGTGGGAATAGTCTGGCTTTTCTCCGTTACGCCATTTAACTCCTTGATCATGGGCTAAGACTGTATTTCGATCTTTTACCCAGAGGGGCAATTCTCCATTTTTATCGCTACTCATTAGATAAGTTCCTGTGGCGAGTTGAAGTTATTTCTTACAATTTATTATAAAAAATTAAGGCAGAGATTGGAACAAATAAACCTAAAGTTTTTCTTTAATTTCTGATATTTATTGTTGATTTTATTGGGTTTCTTGGGAAGAAATATTTTTCTTCCCTGTGTCTCCTCGTCTCCCCTTTCCCCGTCAAACTGCAAGAATTATCTATCTTCTATGGGACACCATTTTTGCTCAGTGGGGCCTGTATAAACGGAACCAGGACGAATAATGCGATCGAGTTCTAACTGTTCCAAGCAGTGGGCTAACCAACCAACAACCCGACTGACGGTAAAGGTTGAGGTAAACAAGGGAGTGGGCAGTCCTAACCCATGCAACACTAAGGCTGTGTAATATTCTACATTGGTTTCAATTCTGCGATTGGGTTTATACTCCTTGAGTAACCTTAGTGCAGTGGTTTCCACATCAACGGCTAAACCCCAAAATTCCTTATCTTCTCTACGTTTCCAGACATCGGCTGACACTTGTGAGAGTAAAATAGCTCTGGGATCTTTGACCCGATACACCCGATGACCAAACCCCATCAACCGTTCTCTGTTCTCAAACTTATGACGCAAATAACCTTCGATATCCCCTGATTTTTGCATCTCTAGCAACATATCTAATACAGGGCCTGGCGCACCTCCGTGCAATACTCCTTTCATAGCACCAATGGCCGCCGTCACAGCAGAAACAAAATCGGAGCGAGTGGACATGACTACCCGTGCAGCAAAGGTAGAGGCATTCATGCCGTGTTCAATGACGGTATTAAGATAAATTTCTAGGGTTTTGACATCTTCGGGGGAGGTTTCTTCCCCTGTGAGCATATATAAGTAGTTAGCTGTGTGGCTTAATTCCAGGTGGGGGGTGACAACCGCTTGACCTTGAAGTAACCGCCAATAGGCTGCTGTAATAATCGGAACTGAGGCAATAATTTTTAGTGCGCCGTTAATCCCTTCTTTATCGATGCGATGGGACTCCATATCCATTGTCAGACAGCTAACACCTATTCTCACTCCTTCAATCAGTTCAATCTTCTGAGCGGCTGCATTTTTGAGAACATCTAATATTTTTTCGTCAAGATACCGATGGGATAATAGTTTTTTGGTGACGTTATCTAGTTCATTTTTGTTAGGAAGATGATTATGTAAAAATAGGTAAATCATCTCCTCAAAGGAAGCATTAGTAGCAAGCTCTTCAAAGGGAAATCCTAATATGATTAATTTTCCTAACTGCCCATCAATTCTGCTGAGGTGATTGGGTATATTTTCCATATATTTTACATTACCTAAATAGTTGAGGCCGTTGACACTCTTACGGACATTACCGCCATTATTCAGTGTACCACACATTATTTTTCACCACTTGGGGACTTAATACTATTAAGTCCCTACTTTTGTCTTCTAGAAGAAACTCATTTGGCGACTTGAAGATCACAGTTGTTTCGACAAATTCAATTTAATAGCCTCGCCAAACTCCGATTAAGATTCCTTGAACTTCTATTTGATTCGCTTTGAGTTCTATGGGTTGATAATTGAGATTTGAAGGCTTCAACATGACTATTTCTCCTTCTTGATAATATCGCTTTAAGGTGGTTCCTACTCCTTCTACTCTGGCGGCAACAATTTCACCATTTTTTAATGTTTCGTCGGGGTCTAAGGAACGCATAATGGCGAGATCCCCATCGGTGATTAAATCTTCAATCATGCTGTCCCCTGTCACCCTTAAACCCCAATAATTGCTACCATGAAGCACATGGGAGAGGTCTAAGCGTTCCTGTTCATCCCTGAAGGGTTCCACTAACCCCCCGGCTGCGATCGCTCCTAAAATGGGAATTCCTCGGGATTGATAGTGTAAAATTCTTAGGGTTCTGGCTTTACCTTCTATCCAGTCGATATAGCCTTTGTTTCTCAGCCTTTCTAGGCGACTTTGCACCGGAGCGGGCGATCGCAAATTCATGGCTTTCATCATTTGACGAATGGAAGGGGCGTGTTGATTCTCGCTAATATACTTGATCAACCAGTCGTACAATTCTTTTTGGGCCGGGGTTAAAGGTTCCATACAGTTTCCCTGATTTTCAGAACATAAGTACTATGATAAACCTTTTTCGGCCATTTTTAATAATATAATAATAATTTACCATTAATACAATTCTAGAACAGTTTGGAGCATTTCGCGATCCCCTGGTTTGGCGGAAAAACGGCCATTTTCGAGATCCCGAATCCAACTTTGACTTTTACCGATTTGTTTGGCGAGGGCCCGTTGACTTAATCCTTTACTTTTTCTTGCGTCTAAGATTTGCTGTGCAGTGAACTCAGGGGGTTTTTTGGTAAGGGTTTTACGCTTATTTTTCCGTTGTTTTTTTTGTTCAAATTTAATTAATTGTTCTTCCCATTCTGGGGGAAGTTCAAAGTTGAGCATTCTTGCTTTCATTAACCAATTCCATTTTCCTCGCGGTCCGGAGTCGGTTAAACGATGTTCTTGGCAACCATCGTTAATCCAAAAGTCTAGTGCTTCGTCTGCATCGTCGGGGAGTTGCTCTAATTTTACCCAGAGGGGTTGTATGCTTTCTGGGTAGGAAACGGGGTCAAATAGGGGTTTTAGTCCGTAATGGTTTAATACTTCTAGATCGCTTTCAAAGGTGCGTATAAGCCGTTTTCGTTGCTCTCGTTGAATGTCTGCTTGGGCGATCCTTTGTTGACCATAAGCTACACGCATTAGGGTAGGGATGGTAATACATTGTTTGCGCCCCATTTTACTCTTAAATAGTAACCAGAGCATCATTCTTACTGCCCCCGGATGTTGTTGCCAAATACTCATGACACTACTTAACAAAAATTGGGGTAAAGATCCATATTGATAGAAGGCGACTCTCTTACTATATCCTTGTTTATTTAAGAAGTATTTTGCCCATATTCCTGGTTGTAAGGTAAAGGTTAAACCGATTAAATGTTGACAGCCTAAATCATCTTCTTGGAAGTGATGTTTGATTTCTGATAGTTCCCAAATGCGACTTTCTGGGACGGTAAACTCTTTCACTTTTCCTTGTTGCGGCCAGTCAATTGTGGCTAATATTTGACAGGTTTGTTGGATTAATAGTTTAATTAGGCTTAATTTCGAGGCTTTACTTAGGTCTTTTCTTTTATCTAGTCCTAAATATTGTTCAATTTGTTGATCGCTAATAACAAATTTTTCCTCCCAAGGTTTTTCTAATGTTGTTGCATATCCAGCAAATAAAAGATGTAAGCAAGCTGCTCGAATATCAATACATTCTAGTTTAATAGGATCGGATAAATAGTTAACTTCTTCTGATAATTGTGTGTCTAAATTATCGTCTAATCGAAAGATAATTGTTCCTTGTCCTTGTTTTACTGGCCGTTCATAATAAAGGTTTCCTTCGCTGTCTTTTTCCCAAGGAAGCACTGAGGCACAAGTTAAGACTGTACAAGCTTCCCAGATGATCATTGATGAGGCAAAAGGTGTATTTTTTCCGTTGATAAATACTTCAGGAGATGTGGGTATTCTCGTGACGTTTTTATATCTTCCTTTTTTGGCTTGGGTGGGGGTTGGACTACTAATTGGACATTGGATAACACACTGCGGTTCTTCATAATAACCTTCGCAACTATTACATTTTTCTTGATCGATCCAATATTCTCCATTTTCTGTTTTAATGGCATCGGTTGGACATTCAATTCGACAATTATTACAGGTTGGACAACTATCAGAAATTGTATAAGACATGATGGTTTATGAAGAGTGACAAATGAAGCAAACTATGACTATATTTAGCAATTATTAGATTAAATTATTCACCTAATAATTGTTCTCTGCTCAAGCATTTTCAGCACAATATTTGATTTATCTCTCACACAACAAAAATTCGATCTTGATAGTATTTATCAATCTTTTACATAGTAAAATGTCTATACATTTACTATGAATTCACTGGTATTGTGCTAGTTTGTGATGTAACGCTTCTAACTATTGTTATGATATTTAAGGAATGTTTGGGCTTATGTTTACCACGAACATTCTACTAGAATTGTGTTCTTTTTTCTGTTCGTGTTATCAATTTATAACTTGGTTTTATTCTAATAATGCAACCATCCATGATTATTATGAATAATAATCCCAGAGAATAATCGTTATCATCGTTATTTATGGGAGAAAATTGTTAAGTATAATACAGACAAAATGCACTTTGTGCAGGACGGATAGTTGTTTTGTTTATTTTTGTAATGCTCTATATACTTTTATAACAATTTTATAATTTAGTTATCAATTACTAGGGTATGATGAAAAACAGAAAATAACTTGAAAAAATACAACAATTGTGATACCTTCATCATTGATTATTGATCCTTTATTAAAGTCTTGGTTGCAAGAAGACATTGGCCGAGGCGATCGCACAACGGATGGCTTAGGATTGGAGGAAACTGGATCGGGCCACTGGGTTGCTAAGGCTGAAGGGGTTATGGCGGGTTTACCAATTGCTGAGAGAGTTTTTCAATTATTAAATCCCAATATCAAATTTAAACCAACCATAGAAGAGGGACAAAGGGTTAAAGTTGGTCAAGTTGTGGCTAAGTTAAACGGCCCATTAAATGGGTTATTAACGGGGGAAAGAGTGGCTTTAAACCTAGCCATGAGATTAAGCGGTATTGCTACCATGACCCGACAATATACAGAAATTATAGCTGATTTACCAACCCAGTTGGTAGACACTCGCAAAACAACTCCAGGGTTACGGATACTTGAAAAGTACGCTATCCAGGTAGGAGGGGCAAAAAATCACCGTATGGGTTTAGATGATGGGGTGATGATAAAGGATAATCATATCAAGGCTGCTGGCAGTATTCAAGAGGCCATCCAAACTATTAGTCAAACTATTCCCTATCCTCTTACCATTGAAGTAGAAACAACGAAGTTTGAGGAGGTAAAAGAAGCTTTAAAGTATGGGGCAGATATTATCATGTTAGATAACATGAATATAGCATTAATGAAAGAATCTGTTGATTATATTCGGGGGGAAAATAAACAGATAAAAATTGAAGCATCAGGGAATATTACTCTAGATAATCTTCGACAAGTTGCTTTAACTGGAGTTGATTATATTTCTAGTAGTGCGACCATTACTCGCTCAAGTTGGTTAGATTTAAGTATGAGAATTGATTAATTATTAAAAATGTGGACATCTCTTCATGCTAGGGTACATCAAACCCTAAAAGATAGTTTAATTTTGCCTCAAAGAAGTAACTTATTGATTGCGGTTTCGGGGGGACAAGATTCTCTTTGTTTACTCAAATTGATGATAGATTTACAATCAAAATGGGGCTGGAAAATTGCTATTGCTCATTGTGATCATGGTTGGTCTTCTGATTTAGGAATTGCTGACCATGTACAAGAATTAGCTAATAATTGGAATATTCCTTTTTATTTAAAAGTAACTCAGGCAATGAAAGAAACAGAAGCAGTAGCAAGAGAATGGCGATATAAAAGTTTAGTTGAAATAGCAGAAGAACATGAGTTTAGGGAAATAGTAACTGGTCATACTTTAAGCGATCGCAGTGAAACATTATTATATAATTTAATTAGAGGTGCTGGTAGTAATGGACTGGGTGCATTAACTTGGAAACGTCCTTTAAGCAATAATATTAATTTAGTGCGTCCTTTATTAAAGGTTTCTCGGGGGGAAACTTTAGAGTTTTGTCAACAGTTTACTTTACCTATTTGGGAAGATGCAGCGAATGCTAATTTAGATTATGCGCGTAACCGTATTCGTCAGGAATTACTACCTTATTTAAAAGAAAATTTTAACCCCAATGTAGAAACAACTTTATCCCAAACATCAGAAGTTTTAAAGGTAGAATCTGACTATTTAGAAGCAGAAGCAAAGAAGATTTTATTAGGAGCATTAAATAACAATAATTCTAAGTTAAATAGAGATTTTTTAAAAGGTATTCCCTTAGCTTTACAAAGAAGAGTTATACGCCAATTTTTAGCTAAAATTATGGTAACAAAACCAAATTTTGAACAAATAGAAGAAACTGTTAATTTAATTGATGCACCCAGAAAGTCTCGGACTTCTTCTTTTCCTGGTAAAATCATGTTAGAAGTAGAAGAAAATTATATCATCAAAAAAGAACTTAGGTGATTTCTGATAAAGGTTATACTATATGCTCTTCTTGATAAAACTCAAGACTGAAACTCCCAACTTTGATTATCCTATTACACCAAATTTCTCTTCATTCATTTTGATTTCTGTTAAAAATTCTTCTTCAAAACTGGTGATGGTTAAAAACTCAAAGTTGAACAAATAATGATGTTTAAGACCATTTTGTTTGAGGATTCGTTCCTTATTATTATCTGGCAAAAATCTAGGTACTAAGGTGTCAGGAATTGGTTTGTCAAACTGGTAGATAGATAAATAATGTGGAGTATTTAATTGAAAGATTTTTTTAAATCCTTCTAAATCAGTTTGAATATCAAATATCATATGGCGAATAGATAGATTTTTAAATTTAGTTCCTAGAAATTTTAGATCAGTTTGCCACCATTTACTAAGACCTTTTGGTTCAAAACTTTCAATTAAAATGAAAGGAAATTTTGGGTCGAAGATTTCACATAATTCTTCCTTTGATAAACCAGATTTGAGGACTAACATTAATTTGTTCATTAGCAAGAGTTGAATTTAAAGGTAAATATGATAAGAAAAGAAGGACTATTCTGACTTTGATAGGGTGATTATGAAATGTTTTTAGGTTATGTTAGAGGCAGGATAAGCTCATCTCAATAAGGTTTTACGGAAAAAGTAGGGGTGGAGTTTCCCCACCTTAAACGGCGCACAATCACAAAAGTTTTGTTATTATAAATCAGAAGATCCAAACCCTCCACCTCCGGGGGTTTCAATAATAAAATTATCTCCTGAGTCCATTTCTACGCTTGCGGTACTATTTAATATTTCTTCCCTTCTATCCTTCCGTTTTGCCCAATTTTTTCCTACTTTTCCTGGTTCTCCACCAGCTAAACCAAAGGGAGAAATAACCCGATTACTAGACAAAATATTAGCAGTCATAGGTTCTAAAAATTTTATGTTTCTGATAACACCATTTCCTCCAGAATATTGACCTTTTCCTCCACTATTTTCTCTAATTTTAAATTCTTCTACTAACACAGGATAACGAAATTCTAATACTTCTGGATCTGTTAAACGGGAGTTAGTCATGTGGGTTTGTACTGCATCAGTTCCATTAAAGTTAATACCGGCACCAGAACCACCACAAATTGTTTCATAGTATTGATATTTTTCGTTACCAAAAGTGAAGTTATTCATGGTTCCTTGGGAAGCAGCTAACACCCCCAATGCACCATATAAAGTATCAACAATAACTTGAGATGTTTCCACATTTCCTGCTACCACAGCAGCAGGATATTGAGGGTTTAACATACTTCCTTCAGGGATGATTAAATGTAGAGGTTTTAAACATCCAGCATTGAGAGGAATACTATCATTAACTAGGGTACGAAACACATATAAAACAGCAGCCTGAGTAACAGCTTTTGGGGCATTAAAATTACTCTTTAATTGTTCAGATGTTCCCGTAAAGTCAATCGTTGCGCTCCGATTTTCATTATCAATAGTTACTTTAATCTTAATTATCGAACCCTGATCCATTTTGTAACTAAATGCTCCATCAGTTAGAACATCAATTGCTTTTCTAACACATTCTTCTGCATTATTTTGAACAAATTTCATATAAGCTTGTACCGTTTCTAATCCATATTGATTGACCATTTTTTTTAGTTCTTGTACTCCTTTTTTATTGGCTGCAATTTGTGCCTGGAAGTCGGCAATATTTTGATCAGGGTTTCTCGCAGGATAGCAATTATTCGCTAAAATATCTCTGACTTCTTCTTCTCGAAACTGTCCTTTTTTCACCAATAAAAAGTTATCAAATAAGATACCTTCTTCTAAAATTGAGGTAGAATTAGGAGGCATAGAACCGGGTGTTATTCCACCAATATCTGCTTGATGACCACGAGATGCAACATAGAACAAAATCTCTTGATTCTTATCATCAAAAACAGGGGTAATAGCGGTTACATCAGGTAAATGAGTTCCCCCATTATAGGGATTGTTGGATAGATAAACATCTCCAGATTTTAGCTTATTTCTCTTATCTTGAATAAGACTTTTAACACTTTCACTCATACTCCCTAAATGTACAGGAATATGGGGTGCATTTGCGACTAATAATCCTTTTTTATCAAAAATAGCACAGGAGAAGTCTAAACGTTCTTTAATATTAACTGAAGAAGCTGTATTTTGTAGAGTAATTCCCATTTGTTCGGCGATAAACTGATAGAGATTTTTGAAGATTTCGAGGTAAATGGGGTCTGGTTGGGATAGATTTAACATAGTGAATCATAGATTTGAATGATTATTGTCAGTTTAATACTATTTTGAAGTAAGACTCTACTATAATTATATTAGATTTTTCTATACCTATAGTTTTAACTATGCTATATTAAATATGGAGTTTACTATCAATTTTAATGTCTGCTAAAGATATTGTTCATGGGATTGTTAGAGATGATATCTATCATAACTTTTTTCAAGACATCTTTATTCAAAAAGTAATTGATAATTATTCTATTAAATCACTAATAATTAATCCACAACAAGGAGAGATTATCTTATGGAAACCATCACTTATAAACAATTAATTAAAGATATCATTCAAGATTATGCCAATAAACATCCTCAAGATGATGAAATTGAAACACAGATAATTTGTGATACTATTAACAATCATTATTTAGTATTATACGTGGGATGGCAAGGGGAAAAACAGATTTATGGTTGTGCTATTCATGTTGATATTAAAGATAATAAGTTTTGGATTCAACGAGATTTGACAGAACAGGGAATTGCTAGTCAGTTATTAAAATTAGGAGTGTCTAAAGAGAATATTGTTTTAGGATTTCGTTCTCCGTTTAATCGACAATTTACAGATTTTGCAACTCCCTAATCCAGAATTTAAACTAACAATTAATCGGTGTTAGGCGATAAATTTTTGCCAGCTTAGAAGCAGTTTCCAAGTCATTTTGACATAAAGCTAAACGAACGGCATCTAATTTTTCTGCATCTTCAATAGATAAATAAGGCGACCATTCATCATCACTGTAAGTCATCATGACTTCAACTTCAGCCATATATTCTCCTTCATGAATAATTTTAGTTTGAGTTTTCATTAATAACTTAAAAAATTAAATATTTGTAAACCAATCTAGATCAACTTCAATAGACTCAATCATTGTTATTTTAACACCAAGACCCAACTCTTTTAAACGTTGAACCAATTGCTCACCATCTATTAAATCAATGGGTGGTGCGCCGTCTCTTGTTGCCTCTTTAATAGCATCTTTAGTAAACCTTCCAGTTGTTATAAATAAACCTTTATCAGTCCGTCCTTGCATAGCACCTCGAAAATCTCTAATTTGACTTGCCGAGACTGAACCTTGATAACGTTTACATTGAAAGAGAACATGAAAACTTAAAAAGCCATTGATTCGAGCAATACCAACTCCATCAATTCCTCCATCACCAGATTTACCTGTAACTTGTACTTGAATAAAACCAGATTCACGTAATAAACGTTGGGTTAAACGTTCAAAAGCAGATGGTTCTAAAGATAGTAATTTTTTGTGAATTTGCTGATGCCATGAAAGCTCTTCTTCTTCTAAAGTTTCTAAAGTGGTAATATGATTTACTGTTTTTGGAGAGATATCTGTACTTTTATAGGTATCTTGAACTGTCCTAACAATCTCTTTTACATCCATATCATTAAGATTAATAGGTGTTGATACTAAAGACCATACACCACGAGATGAATTTTCTAATAGTCCGTATTGTTTTAAATAGGTTCGACTCCATGCAAGTCTATATTCAACCTCACTTTGTGATGTATTTCCATGAGAGATTTCTAGAATATCGTCTGGTATGTTTAGAAGTTGTACAACTTGCTCGTAAATTTCCTTGTTAGTACCAGAGCCACCTAAAGTATGTAAAGCTTCAAGGGTAGGTAAAATCATTGAGTCGTATGTTGGAACTTCATTCATATAGAAATCTATAATTATATATGACGATATTTACTATTATATAACACATGAAAAAAGTATGGATAAACAAATATTCAATAGACTAAATATTTCACCGTTAGAACTGACTAATTTCTGTCAAGAAAACCATATCCTTCAATTATTGGTATTTGGTTCTGTTCTCAGAGAAGATTTTACCAAAACAAGCGATATTGATTTCCTTGTAGTCTTCGATACGCAAATTAAACTAAGCTTAATTGATTTAGTCGGTATTCAATACAAACTAGAGGAAAAAATTAGACGAAAAGTAGACCTAATTGAAAAACGGTCTATTGAAAATAGTCATAACTGGATTCGTCGTAAAAACATTTTGGAAACTACTACTATTATCTATGAATCAGGACAAATCTTATCTGCTTGATATGGCCAAACTATGTCAAACCATTCTCTGATTAACTTTATAAGGATAAAATTAAGAAATTAAACCAATCAAAAAATAGTTTGGTGACAAACATTTATCACCAAACTAAATCCCTAAAATAAAAGATCACACTTAATAATCATCTTTTTTACTAAGAATTAAATGATTATACTCAGTTAACTTTGCATTCCAATGGGGTTCAACCATAATGGTACTAATCTTTTCAACAATAATAGCTGGCCCTTCAATATTGTCTTGAGGTTGTAATTCTTCTCGTTGAAAAATTGGAGTATCTTGCCATTTATTATCTGTAAATACTGGAACTATTTCTATGGGTTTTGGTAGCTCATTTAAGGGACGAGTACGAGTTATTAAAGGTTCATCCGGACTATCCATAATTTGAATAATCTCTACAGAAATTGATTCTAAAATAAGCATTTTTTGGGGTTGAGTGAAACCATATCTTAACTGATGTTCTTCTGCAAAACTTTTTTGCATCACTGTAACATCATCGGCAAAGTCTACTGATAAAGTGGAGTCAGTTCCTTGATATTTTAAACTGACTTTAAGGACAATTTTTTCTCCTTTAATAGATTCATGTTCATCGAGTTCTTTTCTAGCTTGATTTTCTAATATATTAATGACTGATTTTAACTCAGAAACTAAGTCTTGATTCAAAGGTTTTTCAATGGCACTTTCTTTAATAACTCTGATATCAGCTAAACCCATTCCATAAGCACTTAAACCACCAGCATAAGGATGAAGAAATACGGTTTTAATTCCCAAAGTATCAGCAATTAAACAAGCAACTTGACCCCCTGCTCCTCCAAAGGTACATAAGGCATAATTAGTGACATCATAACCTCGTTGTAGGCTAATTTTTTTGATAGCATTAGCCATACTTTCTACAGCAATTTTAATAAAACCTGCTGCAATTTTTTCAGGTGTATTTTGCTGATTAGTACCTTGATAAATTTCTTGAGATAGTTTGATAAACTTAGCATTAACTATCTTTTTATCTAACGGTAAATTACCCTCTTTTCCGAAAATATGAGGGAAATATTGAGGCTGAATTTTTCCTAGCATAACGTTAGCATCAGTGACAGCTAAAGGACCACCCCGACGGTAACAAGAAGGGCCTGGGTTTGCTCCTGCGGACTCTGGCCCTACTTTAAAAGTAGCACCATCAAACTTTAAAATAGAACCACCACCGGCAGCAACGGTGTGAATACTTAATACTGGAACTCGCATTCTCGCACCAGCTATTTCATTATCTAGTTGTCGTTCATATTCCCCTTTAAAATGTGCTACATCGGTAGAAGTTCCTCCCATATCAAAGGTAACAATTTCTTTGAAACCTGCTCTTAAACTGGTTTGTACTGCACCAACAATTCCACCAGCAGGGCCAGATAAAATACTGTCTTTCCCTTGGAATTTATGAGCATCAATTAATCCTCCATCTGATTTCATGAACATCAATTTTGTGTTAGGTAATTGACTAGAAACTTGATCGACATATCGCCTTAAAATGGGAGATAAATAAGCATCAACTACGGTTGTGTCTCCTCTAGAAACAAGTTTCATTAAAGGACTAACTTTATGGGAAATAGAAACTTGAGTAAAACCGATATTTTTAGCGACTTCTGCCACTTGATTTTCATGTTTCGGATAACGATAACTGTGCATCAAAACAATGGCACAGCTTCTTATTCCTTGGTCATAAATTTGTTGTAAATCTTGTCTAACTTTTTCTAAGTTTACAGTAATTAACTCATTCCCATTACTGTCATATCTTTCTTCTACTTCAATCACTGATTCATACAACATTGAAGGTAAAATTATTTGACGAGCGAAAATATTAGGGCGGTTTTGATAACCGATTCTCAGTGCGTCTTTAAATCCCTTTGTTATTAATAAAACCGTGCGATCGCCTTTCCTTTCTAGTAACGCATTTGTAGCAACAGTTGTCCCCATTTTTACTACTTCTATTGTTTCGGTTGGGATGGGTTGATTATCAGCAAGACAGAGTATATTTCTAATCCCTTGAATGACAGCATCTTGATACCTTTCTGGATTTTCTGAAAGTAATTTATAGACAACTATCGATTGTTTTTTAGGCAAAGTAACAATTAAATATTGTTCTGTTTTTTGGGATAGTTTTTTGATGATTTCTGCATCATTAATCAGCGCAATAATATCGGTAAAAGTTCCACCACGATCTACAAAAAATTTACTCATTTTCTTGATTGATTCTCTTTGAATTGACACTAAAATAACTTCTATTGGTGTTGAAAAAATTGGCTAATTTGCTTTGATATCTGTAATAAACATATGTCCTGGTGAGTGAGTAATAGCAAACTCAACCCCACTATTCCTAATAGCTACTTGTGGTGTTACTCCGCACGCCCAAAATACTGGTACTTCGTCATCATTAATGCTAACAGTATCCCCAAAATCAGGCTGATTAATGTCACTAATCCCAATTGTTTCAGGAGATCCAAAATGAATGGGTGCGCCATGAGCATTAGAAAATTTACTGGTAATTTCCACCGCTTGAATTGCTTGAATTGGAGTTAAAGGACGCATAGAAACAACTAAATTTCCTGCAAAATTTTCAGCAGGTTCACAAGGAATATTAGTAATATACATGGGAACATTTCTGCCTTCTTCAATGTGTCTGACTGGTAAATTTGCTGCTATCATTGGTGCTTCAAAACTGAAACTACAACCAAGCAAAAAAGCAACAAAATCATCCTGCCAATAGTTGAGAAGATCAGTTACTTCTTCCACTAATTCCCCATTTTTAAAAATACGATATAGAGGTAAGTCTGTCCTTAAATCTGCTCCTGGAGCGACGATTTTTGGTTCTGAACTGCCTACATCGGTTACATCCAAAACAGGACAAGGTTTAGGATTTCTTTGACAAAAAAGTAAAAAATTGAAGGCTAATTTTTCAGGAAGAATAACCAGATTAGCTTGTAAATAGTTATCACATAAACCAGTGGTAGGTCTGACAATTTCTCCTGTTCTAAACAGTTCACGAACTTCCTGGGGTGTTGATGTTTGATTTGGAAAACTATTCATTGATGTTTACTCTTTGAATTTGGTTCATATTGTTAGAGTAACAAGTCTTCAAAGACTTGTCTGCTATAACTATAGGGAATATTAACTATAAATATAGTTAAACAATATTCCATTCCCATTCTTGTCTGTTTTGATTAAAGTTAATTTTAACAATTTCTGTAGGAGGATTAAGGCGATCGCCATTTTCTGAAAATTGTATTTGACCAGTTACTCCATTAATTATTTCTTGATTTATCTTCAAAAAATTATTCATATTTGTTGCTAATTCTTGATGATTATTAATGGGGTATCTTTCTAAAGTTCTAAAAACAGTTAACACAGCATCAAAAGCAGTCGCACTTCTCCAAGTTAAGTTATTTTCTCCCCATAGGTTGCTTCCAAGTATACAAAAGTTTTGTGCTATATGATTATTACTATTAATACCATTACTATTACTATTAAAATGCCAAGGTATACAAGCAATAATATTTCTGTTTTGATTTTCAATTAATTCTAGTTGATGGAGTTCATCAATCCAATTAATAACATTTTCTTGATAAAAAGTTGCTGAACCTGCAATCAAACAATGATTGACATTTAGCCTGCTAATAAATCCCGTATTCTTCAGCGAATTAGGTTCAATTCCACCATCAGGAATCAGAAAGATAATATTAACATTATTTTCTGTTATTTCAGTTAAATAGGGGCGAATTTGATTATGACTATTCCCCAAATTAGGATAATCATCTACGTGGTTAAATATACCTTTATTTTGTTGTAAAGCATCTTCAATTGTCTGTTTATAAGACAAACTATAGCTACTATTTTGATTATAAATAATAGAACTATTTTGAGGGACACTATTTGTATAAATTGTAGTCAAATGATCGACTAAGTTTCTAGCAGCAATACTATCTTGAGTTGTTAGTCGATAAAAGCTTAATTGTTCTGCTGTTGAGAAATTAGAAAGTTCATTAGATGTACTACTAAAATTCAGTAATACCATGCCATGATTTGCATAGATAGTTATTGCTTGTCTTGTCATTTCTGAAGAATAATGACCTAACACAGCAATAATATTTAATTCTGAAGATAATTCACATAATCTTTCTGCTGTTCTATTAGTAGGGAAATGGATGTTATTTTGTTCATTAACAATCAGAATTTTAATAACTATTTTTTGGTGATTATTATTGAGTCTAAAAAATGATTCCTCAAATTCATATATATATTCTAAGTCTGGTAATTGTTGATAGATGGAATAATTGACATAGGACTGTATTTGAGAAATTCCTCTTAAAATTTCAGTAGCAACTTTACCTTGATTATGATAAAAAGGAACAACAACAGCTAATGTAGAAACTTTAATTTTTTGTTCTTCTAAGTTGTTTTTATATTTTTCAATTAAGCAATTATTTAAGTAAATCAAAGTTTCTGGATTACCTGAACCATAACTTTCTCTCTCTATATTCCAAGCTGATACAAAACAGTGAAATGCTTGATAAAATAAACCCCTTTGATAAAAGTTTGTTGCATCAATTTTATCCTGAACTATATCTTGACTTCCTGAAAAGATAAAAAATTGATTACCTATACTACCTTGAAAATTATCATAATTCAGTTGAGGAGGAGGATTAAGTTTATAATTGTTCTGAGGATCAAGTAAAAAGTTTAATATTTTAGCCCACTCTCCAGCAATTTCTTCTTGATAAACACCCATTAATTTTGCTATTCTAGGATAAATATTCTTAGAAAGAGGATCAGCAATATCTTGGGATAATTTTTTTTCTCTTTTAGCTTTGTCTTTTATTTTTTGACGGGTATGACCTAACAAAATTTGAGCTACTTCTTTACGGGAATTTCCTAATAAATATAAACCAATAATATCCTCACGAAATTCATCAAATACTCCTGAATCAGTGATTTCATTTAATTTCTTTATAAATAAATCAATATCGATGTTTAATATTTCAAGAATTTCTTGTCTGATTTTTGTTTTCATTGATTAACTCACTATTCTCATTAGGATAATGCAATCATAATCAAACTTATTAACTAAATCACTGATGAGTATAGACATTTTTTCTATAACCATAGCAGCAAGAAATTTTCATTAGCATTGCTTCATCGTTGCAGAGAAGATTTTAGTTAATCTTAAAAATTCAGGCCACAAACCAGAGTAAGCTAAATAAAGGCAGTTGTAACGACACAAAATATGGCAACCATTAACGATAACTATCTCAAACTAAAAGCAGGATACCTCTTCCCCGAAATAGCAAGACGGGTAAACACCTTTGTCGAAAGTAACCCCGATGCCAAAATCATTAAACTAGGTATTGGGGATGTCACCGAACCCTTGCCCGAAGCTTGTCGCACTGCTATGATCAAAGCCGTAGAAGATATGGGCGATCGCAGTAGCTTCAAAGGCTACGGTCCAGAACAAGGTTACGGTTGGTTACGGGAAAAAATCGCAACCCAAGACTTCCAAGCTAGAGGCTGTGATATAGATGCCTCCGAAATATTCGTCTCAGACGGTGCAAAATGCGACTCAGGCAACATTCTCGACATTTTTGGCAAAAATAACAAAATTGCTGTAACTGACCCTGTATACCCCGTTTATGTAGATACCAATGTTATGGCCGGCCATACAGGGGAAAACAAGGACGGAGAATATGAAGGTTTAGTGTATTTGCCCATCAGTGCAGATAACAACTTTCTTGCAGACATCCCCACAGAAAAAGTTGACCTCATTTATCTCTGTTTCCCCAACAACCCCACCGGTGCCACAGCAACAAAAGAGTATCTCAAAGCTTGGGTAGACTACGCCAAAGCCAACGACTCCATTATCTTTTTTGACGCTGCCTACGAAGCCTTTATCACCGATGACAGTTTACCCCATTCTATCTACGAAATAGAAGGAGCCAAAGACTGTGCCATCGAGTTCCGTTCCTTTTCCAAAAATGCAGGGTTTACCGGTACTCGTTGCGCGTTCACTGTCGTTCCCAAACAGTTAACCGCCAAAGCAGCCGACGGATCTGAGGTAGAATTATGGAAACTGTGGAACCGTCGCCAGTCCACCAAATTTAACGGCGTTTCCTACATTGTGCAACGGGGTGCAGAAGCAGTCTATTCCGAAGCAGGAAAAGCCCAAATCAAGGCATTAGTTGACTTTTACCTCGAAAATGCCAAAATCATCTGTGACAAGCTTACTAGCGCAGGTTTTGAGGTGTATGGTGGGATAAATGCACCTTATATCTGGTTAAAAACCCCCCATAACCTCTCTAGTTGGGATTTCTTCGATAAACTCTTACAAACTACCAATGTGGTAGGAACCCCTGGATCTGGTTTTGGAGCAGCCGGAGAAGGTTATTTTCGTATTTCTGCCTTCAACAGTCGGGAAAACGTAGAAGAAGCCATGAAACGCATTACAGAGCAGTTTAAAGCTTAAATAGTTTGGTGGGCAATGCCCACCCTACAGAGTTATTCTTGAGAAGTAATCAACTAAGATTATAGGTACATTCAATAGCTTATATTCTTGTGAAGATTGAAGATAATTTTTGATTCTAATTCAATGTACAATGTATTCTGGTAATCAAAGATTGTTTACTTGAATAAATCAGGAGAAACTATGTCTGCTTCATTCATTGTATTGTTAGGGGACATTCCCCATAAACTTGATTCTAGTCCATATCAAGGCGGGTTTCAATTTGACCAAGACCTTCCTCCAAATACTTCTAAGCCTTCAATATTAATGGTAAGTGTTCAGGGGCTTGTTGAGCCTACCAAAGTGTTACTTAATGGCACATTAATCGGTGAATTGACCCCTACTTTTAATGACGAATTCTATTGGGGGGCCCAAATGATTAACGTGGGTGCCAGGGACTCAAGGGGTCCAGAATCTGGTGAATCAGTGCTGTTTCCCAAGAACCAATGGGTTGATTGGAACTTGGGATTTGGCTTTTTATCCTGAAGATACAATTAAACGAGTTAGGTTGGTGCGTAGAGCAGATGGTTATTACTGTCAATTCTGCATCTCTGTTGATGTCAAAGAGGAATTACATCCAACTCATAAAACCATTGGTTTAGATGTTGGTTTAAAGGAATTCTATACTGACTCAATGGGACAAACTGAACCCAACCCTAGATTTTATCGTCAAGGAGAAAAAAGATTAAAGTTTCATCAACGTCGTGTTTCTCGTAAAAAGAAAGGCTCAACTAACCGTAAAAAAGCCATTAATAAACTTGGTCGTAAACATCTCAAAATAAGTAGGCAACGTGAAGAACACGCAAAGAGACTTGCCCGTTGCGTAATCCAATCTAACGATTTGGTAGCCTACGAAGACTTGAGGATTAAAAATTTAGTTAAAAACCATTGTTTAGCCAAGTCTATTAATGATGCTGGTTGGTATCAATTTAGAAGATGGTTAGAGTATTTTGGCAAAAAAATGGGCAGAGTAACTGTTGCAGTTAATCCTGCTTATACAAGCCAAATTTGTTCTAATTGTGGTGCTGTTGTTAAAAAATCTCTATCTACAAGGACTCATGTTTGTGCTTGTGGATGTCAATTAGATCGGGATGAAAACGCAGCCATAAATATTCTTAATCGAGCCTTGGGTACTGTAGGGCATACAGGAACCTGGATCTTAGATCAGAACGCTTCAGGAGATTTTTCCTCTACTGTTGTTGGAGTAATCCTGCATCAGCAAGACGAGTCGTTGATTGAAGAATCCCCGTACCTTTAGGTCGGGGAGTGTCAAAGCACAAACAACAGGGAAAGTAGCATACAAATCCCTGCTTTCATGGCTTTTCGCATGAAAAAAACTCCTATTAGGTTAAAAAAAGGTTAAAAAATGACAAAAGCTTAATCAAGAGACTATTTAAGTTAAATAATTTCCTAAAACTCTTTGACACTTGCCAGTGTAGCGGAAATTACATTTATGTCAAGAGCATTCCTCTTTATCATTTATCATTTATCATTTATCATTTATCATTCGTTTGGAAGTAGGGGCGAGGTAACCTCGCCCCTACTTGAAACCTCTCCCAAACTTCTTTCTCCGGGACGGGAGAGGCTTGAAACCAAAATGTTCAATGTTCAATGTTCAATGTTTGGTAATCTTGTTATATTTCTTCACATCCTAGGGTGGGCAATGCCCACCCCATACTTCTAACCGCGTTGGTGTCGAAGTTCTAAAAATTGCTGCTCCATTTTTGTCATTAAATTAAAAGGGAAAGTTCCTTCTCGGTATAAATGAGCCGGAATTTTATGTTTAATTTCTTCGTGTAACTGAGGTAATTCACTCCAATGGCGACCACATTGAATGTGATGAGCAGTATGATAACCTAAATTACAGGTACACAAGTTGTACCAGCGATCCATAATGTTGTAGGTTGCTTTATGGGGATCTTCTTCATCTAAACCGGCATGATGGTCATAGGTTTCATGGACAGACATAAATAACAAAAAGACCATTGGGATAATAAACATGATTAATGTTTTAACCCAATCGATGTAACATAATACACCCAAAACTAAGGCTGTTAACAACAAATTTTGAATCAGTTTATTGCGAGATTTAGTATGTCTTTGTCCCACCTTAAATGCTTTAGGATATGACATCAAAGTTACCTTAAATGTATATTCAAGACGCGACATCAAGCGACCTTGAGGAGTTTTCCAAGCTGATTCATCGAGGGATTGATCTAAATAATTAAGATGATGGCCTAGGGTATGGTGCAAAACCCATGCTTCTCCGACAATTCCTGTTTGCATACCCATGATGAGTTCAATGAGACGATTAGCCCAAGGTACAGTAAAGAAATTATAGTGTTGATGATGATGATTCCAACAACAAATCCATCCTTTAATATTAAGACTGAGGGGCATCCAAATAAGCAGTGGCCACAGAGAATGACTAAAGAAAAATATAAACAAATCTATCCCTAAAACTAGCAAAATTACAGTGACAGGATAGTAATCGATTCTTTTTTTGACCAACATATTTAAGGTAAATTAGGTGAACTTGTTGAAAGATTTAAGGCAGTAAGCCTTTATTATGTATCCTTATTCTGTCTGAGAATAATTCTCAGTTCAGAAAGGATCTCCAACAACCTTACCATTTCACCTACTCTTGTTACAATCTGTTAAGTAACGGGATATTCTTACTTTTTTTAGATTACTTTCTAAGCAGACTCAGCAACTGTGGGGTTTTCTGCCTGGTCGCCCATAAAAAAAGGATAAGCGTTCTAATTGTGCTTATCCTCGGTTTTTGTGCTAACTAGCAGCTAAATATTCTTTCACGTTAGCCCGTCTTCTCCGCAGTTGGGCTAAAGCTTGATGTTCTAATTGACGAACCCGTTCCCGACTAATGTTCATGCGTTTACCAATTTTGGCTAAGGACAGTTCTTTGCCATCTTCTAGACCAAAACGTAAGGTCAAGACAGTTCTTTGTTGGGGAGTTAACTCCGCCATTAAATTACTCAAATCCTGACGCAATAATTCTTGGGTAATGTAAATATCAGGAGATACTCCTTGATCTTCCAATAATTCCGAAAGTTCCGTATCTTGGTTATCCCCCACTCTCACATCTAAAGAAATGGGTTGACGGGCAATACTGAGAAACTCCCGAATTTGTGCTGGTTCAATTTCTAATTCTTGGGCAATTTCGGCCGGTGTGGCACTTCTTCCTAAGGTTTGAGAGAGTTCTCTCTGGGTTTTCTTGATTTTGTTCAGTTTTTCGGTAATATGAATCGGGAGACGGATGGTGCGCGCCTGTTGAGCGATCGCCCGTGTGATGGCTTGGCGAATCCACCAGTAAGCATAAGTAGAAAATTTATAGCCTTTGGTGGGGTCAAATTTCTCCACACCTCTTTCCAGTCCTAAACTTCCTTCTTGAATAAGATCCAGAAATTCCATGTTGCGCTTTTGATATTTCTTGGCAATGGCAACCACTAGGCGCAAATTGGCTTCAATCATCTTTCTCTTAGCCCGTTCACCCTGTTCTAAGGCTTTTTTAAGAGCTTTTTCGTCTACATCTAGCTCTTTAGCCCATTGTTTGACTGTGGGTTCTTTCTCTAAGCTTTGAGCTAATTCCTCTTTTTTCTCCAAAAAATTCATCATTTTTTGGACTTGTTTGCCATAAATAATTTCTTGTTCATGGGTTAACAGAGGTACCCGCCCGATCTCATGCAGATAAGTCCGCACCATATCTGCTGAATACATGGGCTGTTTGGTTTTGGTGTTAACGTTAGCAGTGGGCATTGGTACTATATGACTCCTTTAAACCTGCTTATAAAGTCTGTTGCTAAACTTATCTTTCGCATAAATTGTCTTTGTTAATACAGAAAGACTAGAAAGAAAAGCTACAAGGTGAAGTCGGTATGACTTTAACTTGTTTGTATTTTAGCTCATTCGTTTAGACGATGACAATATTTGAAAGGTTCATTGATTGGGATCATATTCCTGGAAACATTAGAATTTTGTTACAATTTCTTAGACTCATTAGGGTGAAATGTTCGCTAACCTAGATAGGGAAAGAGGCTAATCAAGCCTTTGTTATTCGTTAATCAGGATCAATGCTATGTCGGACTTAAATCGTGGCATTATGAAGTTTGAAGGGGCTGATAAACCTTTCTTGGTAGCTGTTTCAGCCTTTTTAGTTCTCGGTGCTATTACTGCTCTCATTATCTGGGCCTTGAAAACGGCCTATACCGTTGGTTAAGTTTTCTTGATAGTTTCTTACTAACAATAAAATTTTGTTAAGCTTAAACGCTAATTTCCTAACGATCGCCAAACCCACTCCTTTACTGGGGCAGGTTTGGCTTGACTTAGCAGTAATTATTATTATGTTGCTGCTATCGGCCTTTTTTTCTGGCTCAGAAACAGCCATTACGGCCTTTGATAATTTCAAGTTACGGGGACTAATCGACAAGGAGGGCGATTCGTCTGGAGTTTATCGTTTAGTCTTGGAAAATCGTCGCCGCTTTATTACTAGCTTATTGATTGGTAATAATTTGGTCAATAATTTTTCAGCTATTCTTACCAGTAATTTATTTGCCATGTGGTTGGGAAGTGCTGGTTTAGGAGTTGCTACGGCGGTGGTTACAATTATTGTCTTGATTTTTGGAGAAATTACCCCTAAATCTTTAGCTATTCTCAATACTCGTGCGTTTTTTCGTTGGTGTATTCGTCCCATTTTTTGGTTATCTAAAGTATTATCATTTCTGAGAATTGTTCAGATTTTCGAGAGAATTACCCAAAAAACAATTCAGTTATTTGAAGGAAAATCAGACAAAAATATCCCGGTAGGAGAATCATTGACCGATCTACAATTAATGATCGAAATTTTGGGAGGTAAAGGAAAACTTGATTTATATAAACATCAACTATTAAATAAAGCGTTGAGGTTAGATCAATTAATGGCTAAAGATGTGGTTAAACCTCGCCTAGAAATGATTACCATTGCCCATGAATTAAGTTTGCAAGAATTAATTAACTTATCCTTACAAACCGGCTATTCTCGTATTCCCGTGCAAGGAGAATCTAAAGATCATATTGTGGGTATTGTTAATCTGAAAAAAGCCTTACAAACTTTGCAATCTGTTCCTAAAGAAAGACGCTCTCAAATTAAAGTAACAGAAGCAATGGATAACCCCATCTATGTTCCCGAAACTAAGCGCGCTCCTAGTTTATTAAAAGAAATGCTGCAACAGCGATTTCATATTGCTATTGTTGTTGATGAATATGGGGGAACTGTAGGGTTACTGACCTTAGAAGACATTTTAGAAGAATTAGTGGGAGAAATTTATGATGAAAGTGATTCCCCTTATATTCGTCAAAATTTATCCACTGGCGATCGCTTAGTTTAAATGTAAATAAATATGCTATGAAAGAGAGTATTTTCAGAAAATCAGCTATTGTTGCGGCTTTAGGCAGTGTATTGCTAGTAATTACTTTTGCATTTTTATTATTTGAAGATCACAGAAAAGTTCACACTTTAGTATTAGCAACGGGGCAAAAAGAAGGTCAATATCATGCTTTTGGTCAAGCATTATCTAAGGTTGTAAATAATCATAATAATCGGATAAATATCAAAGTTATAGAGAGTAATGGATCTCAAGAAAATCTTGAATTATTACAAAATAAAGATGCACAACTAGCCTTAGTTCAAAGTGATGCAATAATCAATAATTCTACCAAAGCAGTTGCTTTTCTTTTTCCCGAAGTATTCCATTTAATAGTTCGTCAAGATTCTCAAATAGATGATATTAGTGATCTTGAGGGAAAACGTATTGCTTTGATGTCAGAAGGCAGTGGTTCGTATAATATGTTTTGGAGATTGCAAGAACACTATCAATTAGATATTGATAAAATCAAAACTATTCCTTTGCCAATTACCGAAGCACATCAAGCATTAGAAAATGGAGAAGTAGATGGGTTATTTCGGGTTGTTTCCTTAGAAAGTCGTGCCGTTGTTCAATTACTCAACAATCCTCAAATCAAACTAATTCCTATCGATCAAGGAGCCGCTTTACAACTAGAACTTCCTGCATTAGAAGTGATGTCAATTCCGAAAGGAAGTTATAATGGTGCTAGTCCCACTCCCTCAGAAGATTTGCCAGCAGTAGGAGTGCGAGCGGTATTAATTACTAATAAAAAGATTAATCGAGAAATTATTTTTGAAATTACGAGAATATTATACGAAGCAAGGAACGAATTGGTGCAAGAATTTATCCAAGCTTCTATGATTGAACCCTGGGATGAAAACCCACATTTAGGGTTTACATTTCATCCGGGTGCATTGGATTATTATAATCAGGGTAATCCTAGTTTTTTGGTAGAATATGCAGAAGCGATCGGCTTAGTTTTATCGGTTTCAATGTTATTAATATCTGGGGTGTGGCAAATGCGTTCCTGGTTCACAGGAAAACAAAAAAATAGAGCAGATTTATATAATTTACAGTTACTAAAAATCATCGATCACATTCAAGAAACTGAAGATTTACAGCAGTTAAGAAAGATAAGAGGGCAACTTTTAGCTATGTTAAATGAAGTGATTGTTGATTTAGATAAAGATTTAATCAGTCCTGAGTCTTTTCAATCATTTACCTTTCCTTGGCAAGTTGCTTTATCAGCAACCTATCAACGAGAAAATTGCTTAGTTCGTTTAGAGAATGATTAACCTAGAAACTATGAAAACTGCTTTAAAGTGGTTTCTGGATAATGTTTATAGATTTTTAATGTCCATTGCCCACCTTGCATTTTAAAGCTTTTTTTACTAGAAATAATGCTATAGCACTTCTCATACTTGTGAGGTACAGAGTTTTCTAGTTTTAGGAGTTCGGAGTTCGGAGTTCGGAGTTCGGAGTTAGGTATTAGGTGTACCTCATGAGTCCGAGAAAGGCTATATAGCATTTCCCAGGCTAGTGAGGTACAATTGAATAGCCCTTACGGGAAAATATCTGTGAGCGATCGCCGAATTCCCTGTTTATTCAATATACTTTGAGATGAAAGCCTATTCTGTTGACCTCAGACAAAAAATTATTGATGTTTATAATGAAGGTAATCTATCTCAACGTCAATTAGCCAAACAATTCCATGTAGCCAAAAGCTTTGTCCAAAAGTTGCTTAAACAATATCGAGAAACAGGAAATATTGCTCCACTTAAACGAAAGAAACAAACACCAACAAAACTTAATTTAACACAATTAAAAGTTCTTGAAGAGTTAGTCAAAAATAATAATGATGCGACTCTAGAAGAACTTCGTGACCAATTCATAGCCACAACAGGTATTATCATTAGTCGTTCAACAGTAGATAGAATGTTGCATCGTTTTAATTTAACTTTCAAAAAAAAACACTGCATCCAACCGAAAAAGGGAGTGAAAAAGTCCAACAGCAAAGATTAGAATTCTGGGAAACTATTCAGAAAATACTAGCTAAAGACCTGGTTTTTCTAGATGAATCGGGAGTTAATTTAGCTTTAATTCGTTTATGTGCAAGGTCTGAGAAAGGACAAAGAGCTTATGGACAAAGACCATCAAAACGAGGGATGAATGTATCTATTATAGGTGCAATGACTTTAAATGGTATTGTTGCTCAATCTAGTCTAATGGGAGGAACTGATGCACTCACTTTTGAGGCATTTATTTCTCAAAAATCAGTCCCCAAACTGTGGAAAGGAGCTTGTGTAATCATGGATAATTGTTCTATTCACAAAGGAGAAAAAATTAGGTCTTTAATTGAAGAGGCCGGAGCTAAGTTACTCTATCTTCCTACTTATTCTCCCGATTTCAATCCCATCGAGAATTGTTCGTCAAAGCTTAAAAGTATTTTACGTCAGATTGGTGCAAGAACATATCCTGATTTAGCAAACGCTATTGAATATGCCTTAAACCAAATCTCTGGAGATGATATTCGTAACTGGTTTATTCATTGTTGTTATTGTACCTCACTAGACTGAGAAATGCTATATAATGGTTTAAAAATCCGATAACTTTCTCTGATGAAAGAGTTAAAAACATTCTTCGACAACGTAAGACAACTTAAAAATGAAGAGGAAATAACTGATTTTTGCCGTAAATATTTAATACATGGAATTCCCTATATATTTACTGATAACCAAGATAACTATTATGAATTTAGAAAAAGAATCGCCAATCAATTTGACATTAACTTCTATGAAATCTATATTACAGGTTCAGCAAAATTAGGATTTAGTCCTTTTAAAGAAAAGAAATTTGATGATGATTCAGATATTGATGTTGCTATCATTTCCCCTCAATTATACGAAAAAATGTTAGAACCTATTTACGAATATCAAATGGAATTGAGAAAAGCAAGAAAAAGTATAACCATAAGAGAATTAGAAAAATATCACTCTTTTCTTGAATATACAGCAATTGGTTGGATTCGACCTGATAAACTTCCTTTCTCTTTTGATGTAGGAATCTTAAAAGATTCATGGTTTGATTTCTTTAAATCCATTTCTTATGGTAGATCAGAAGTGGGGAACTATAAAGTCTCTGCTGGAGTGTTCAAAAGTTATTCTTATTTTGAACGATATACAATCAGTAGTTTAAAACGAATTATCAACTCACAAACACGAATAAGATAAAATGCAAACACAAATTAAATCATCAGTAACCAACCCCACTATAGCTGATATTTACCAAAATATAGAAAGCGGTAAATTAATTCTTAGACCAGATTTTCAGCGCAAGTTTGTTTGGACTCATGATCATCAAGAAGAATTTATTGATACTATCTTAAAAGGGTATCCTTTTCCAGAAATTTACGTTTGTAAAGGGGAAGTGGATACAAAAAAAATGCGAACAACAGAATGGGTAATAGATGGACAACAAAGATTAACAACAATTAAAAAGTATATTGATGGAAAACATGATAAACTTTTAAAAAAAATCACAAAATTTGAGGAGTTAACTGATGACGAAAGGTCAGATTTTTTATCCTACCAAGTTGTAGTTAGAGATATCGGTAAAGTGAATGAAAGTGATATTAAAGAAGTATTTAGGAGAATTAATTTAACTAAATTCAAACTTGAAGATATAGAGATTCATAATGCTGTTTATGATGGTGAATTTATTCAAACAGGTAAAGATATATTAGAAAATATTGATTTAAGTAATTTTCCTGTGTTTCGTGAATCAGAATTTACTCGCATGGCAGACTTGTACTTTATTTTATTAGTTATGTCAACCTTGGAAGAAGAGGGTTATTTTCCTCAAGACAAAGAAATAGAACCCTACATTGTCAAATTTAATGACGAGTATTCCAATAAAAACCATGTTAAAGCTTTGTTAATTAAAACTTTTGCTATTATTAAAGACTTTCAACTTGCTGATGATTCGATTTGGTATCGAAAATCTAACTTTTTTACAATGGTAGTAGAAATAGCAAAAGTTGGAGCAAATATTTGTCAAAATTTAGCCAGCAAATTAGAAGCATTAGAACAAAATATTATGGATAATAAACATAAAGACAATGAATTTGGTGAATATTACAGATGTATGTGTTCGGGAACCAACCATAGAAAAGCTAGAGTCGTAAGAGGAGATATTTTTAAAAAATATACATTAGATTAACTTGTTATTTTCTTAAACGTCATCTAATTGATGAAACCATGGACCCACTTATTGTGATTTTGAGTTGGCTCAATCAAGATGTTGAAATCACGATCACAACAAGTCCTAAAACCCAGATATTTGATTGAGCCAGTAGGGTGGGCAAATGGAATAATCGAATAGTTAATCAAAATATGTTCAACATTGCCCACCACAACCGAACTATGAACGAGAATGAAATCGTCTCTTATCCAGCAATAACAGGAGGGTTACTTGCTGAAGGACGACGGTTAATCACCTGGTCAATTAACCCATACTCTTGAGCTTCTTCTGCGGACATAAAGAAATCTCTTTCTGTATCTTCAGCAATTGTATCTAAGGGTTTTCCAGTATGACTTGCTAAATGGTTATTCAATAATCCCTTAAGATACAAAATTTCCTTAGCTTGAATTTCGATATCTGTTGCTTGGCCTTGGGCCCCACCAAGAGGTTGGTGAATCATAATCCGAGAGTTAGGAAGACTCATGCGCTTACCCTTTGCTCCTGCGCTGAGGAGAAATGCTCCCATACTAGCAGCTAACCCAATACAAATGGTACAAACATCAGGACGTATCTGATTCATGGTATCAAAAATACCTAAACCTGCCGATACAGAACCCCCAGGAGAGTTGATATAGAGGTAAATATCTTTGTCTGGGTCCTCTGCTTCGAGGAATAACAACTGAGCAACGATTAAATTGGAATTTTCATCTCTTACCTCTTGTCCAAGGAACACAATACGTTCTCTTAAGAGACGAGAGTAAATATCAAAGGCCCGTTCCCCACGGCCAGAGGTTTCAATAACGGTTGGAATCATAAAGTCTCGATTTTTTTTGTCATTATTCTTAATTTTAACGATTTTTTGGATCAGTTACCAGTTAGCAGTTACCAGTTATCAGTTAAATTTATTTTCCACTATTCACTATTTACTTTTTACTGATATTTATTCTTCATACATTCTATCCAGTTATTATTGAAAATTTCTGCATAGATTGGATTGTGAACTTTTAAATACTGTTTCTCTTTAATAATTAATCCTGATAAAATTAATTCTTTTATTTCCTCATCATCACAGATAGGATAATTCGGTTGATGTAATATGGTTTGATATGTTTGTAAGAGTTGTTTTTTATCCAGAGATGTTTGTAAAATACGATCGCGAATGGTTCTTAAATGTTGGGGATCGTCTTGGGATTCCCAATTTTCTATAATCTGTGATCGCACTAAATTAGCGACCCATTTATTTTCTTGATTTTTCATAATTTCTGTTTGAGATTTATGAATTAATTGACAAATTTTTTGGGTTAAAAACGGTTGACCATTTGTCCAAAACAAAACAGCTTTTAAGACAGCTTGGGGACGATTAACTTTAGATTTTAATCCTTGTAGTAAAGGTTGTGCTTCGTGGAATTGAAATCCTTGTAAATGAATTGCTTGCCCAATATTAAAAGGAGTTCTTTGTTTATCTTCTAATAATTGACAAGGACTAGCTACCCCAAACAAAGCAAAATTAATTCTTTTATAATCAGGATTATCAGCCCTTTTATTGTAACAACTCCTCAAAAAAATAAAAAAATCATCCAGAGAAAAATTTAAGCTTAAAACACTGTCAATTTCATCAATAAAAATAACAATATTTTGACCAACATTAGGCAAAATTATCTGATATATCAATTCTCCTAAACACTGTACAGGAGATAAAAAATTATGTTCTTTTAACCATTGTCTAAAATTAAACTTATCTAATAAGTCTAAACCACTTAATAATATATAAATGAATCCTGCATACCATTGTTTTATGTTTAGTTCTCGATTACCAATTTCTGATAAATCTATAGCAACACAAGCAAAGTTTTCTGCTTGTAATCGTTTCATAATTTGAACCCGTAAACTAGATTTACCCATTTGTCTCGCATTTAAAACATAACAATATTCTCCTGATTTTAAGGCTTTATAAAGATAGCGATCGGCAGAACGAACTACATAACTAGGTGCATCTATTGGTAAACTTCCTCCCACTTGATAATCATATTTTTTTTCATTTTCAGCACTCCTTAATAGAGCATTTTCTATCATTAAATCTGCTTGAGTTGCTTTGAGAATTTCCAAGGTTTCTGTTAGTTCTTGGGTTCTTTCAATAACTTTTTTTTCTAGGGTAGCATTATAATTAGACAATTGATCTTTAGCCTTTTGTAAATCTAAATTTTTTTGAGCTAGTTCTTGAGTAAAATGGGCTCTTTCAGCTTCGGCTTTTTTCCTTTGAGTAATATCTTGAAAAGCTGCAATCACATAAGAAATATTACCTTTTTCATCATAAATAGGTTGAGCAGAAATTGCTAGAGGTATACGCTTTTCTTTATGACGAATTTCGATATCCGAAATAGTATTATTTTCTCCTCTTAAAGCTCTTTTAATTGGCAATTGCTCGATGGGATATTTCTCCCCAGTTTCAAAACAATAAGGTTGATAAATTTCAATTAATTCATCATAAGTTATATCAGTTCTTAATTTATCACCAAACATTTTTTGAGCTTCATTATTTGCATAATAAGGGCAGTTATTCTGAGCATTAATAATAAAAATTCCTACAGGAATACCTGCTAAAAACTGAGCCAGTTGCTTTTCATTATTTCGTAGTGCTGCCTCTACTTCTTTTCGCTTTTCAATCTCTAGTTTTAACTCTTTAAAAGACTTTTGTTGAGCCAATTTTGCCTTTTCTTCTTGTGCTAAAGCCGTTTTAATCTGTTGAACATGATTTAAAGTTTTAGTAGTAGTTATTTCTAAATCTTTGAAATTAATTGGTTTCGTTATAAAATCAAAAGCACCACAATTCATAGCTGCCCTAATATTATCCAGATCACCGTAAGCAGAAATAATAATTGCTTTAAGAATAGGGTCAATTTCTTGTAGTTTAGTTAAGAGAGTTATCCCATCCATTTCGGGCATATAAATATCAGTTATCACTATATCAATGTTCCCATGAATTTCGATATATTCTAACGCTTCTCGTCCATTATGAGCGAAGACAAAATCAATTTCTTTTTGCCTTAATTTTTTTCTAAATTTTTGTCTCATTAGTCGTTCTAAATCTAATTCATCATCAACGACCAAAATTTTAGGAATTTCCATAGAACTTAGTTTTCACTTAAAATAATTCACTTATTTTTTCTTTGAGATGTTCAAATTGAATCGGTTTAGTTAGATAATCATCAGCCCCATATTGTATAGCAGTATCATAATTGTAATCATCGCCATAAGCAGTCACCATAAATACCTTGATTGTAGGATAATCTTCTTTAATTATTTTCAACAATTCTAAGCCATTCATTCCGGGCATATTAATATCAGCTAAGATGAGAATTAAATGATTTTCAGTTTGCTCAAGAGTCTTTAAAGCATCTTCAGCAGAAAAAACAAAAGAGAAATCTAGCTTTTTGTGTCGAATTTCCCTTCTAAACTTTTGTTTGAACAAGAGAGTAATATCTTGTTCATCATCAACCACCATTATATTCATGGCACAATTCCTGAAAATTTTTTCTGACTAATCAAAGATTCCACCGCTAACAACTTTACTGTTAATTTATAGGATCAACTTAGACATAAGTGCTTAGATCTTAGCATTAAAGCCTTCTTTCGACGATTAATTAGGTTCGTTAATCCAAAATTCCCAGACCCTGGTACGATAAATCCTGACAGCTACTATAAACATATAATTAAGATGACACATACAGATGGTATTGCCCCTCATGGGGGTCATTTAATTAACCGTATCGCCACGCCAGCAGAAAAAGAGGAATTTTTAGCCCAAGCCGACAAATTACCCAGAATTACACTAGATGAACGAGCTACCTCTGATTTAGTGATGATTGCTATTGGTGGCTTTAGTCCTCTTAAAGGGTTTATGGAAAGGGGCGACTACGAAACCGTAGTCGAAGAAATGCACTTAAGCAACGGGGTACCCTGGTCCATTCCTGTCACCCTATCCGTAAGCGAAGAAGTAGCCGACTCCCTCAAAGAAGGAAACTGGGTAAGATTAGACGATCCCAACGGTAACTTTATCGGAGTTCTCGAACTAACCCAGAAATATCACTACAATAAAACCCACGAAGCCGTCAACGTCTATAAAACCGACGAAAGCAAACACCCCGGAGTTAAAGTCGTTTACGAGCAAGGGGCAGTTAATTTAGCAGGGCCCGTTTGGTTATTACAACGGGACGATCACCCATTATTCCCCAAATATCAAATTGATCCAGCCGAGTCGCGCAAATCATTTCAAGAAAGAGGATGGTCCACCGTTGTTGGCTTTCAAACCCGTAACCCCATCCACCGCGCCCACGAATATATCCAAAAATGTGCCTTAGAAGTGGTAGATGGACTCTTCTTACATCCCCTAGTCGGTGCCACCAAAAGCGACGATATTCCTGCCGATGTGCGGATGCGTTGTTATGAAATTATGATGGATAGTTATTTTCCCCAAAATCGGGTAATTTTAGCCATTAACCCCTCAGCCATGCGCTATGCTGGCCCCAGAGAAGCCATTTTCCACGCCATCGTCCGTAAAAATTATGGTTGTACTCATTTTATCGTGGGACGGGATCACGCCGGTGTAGGAGACTATTACGGAACCTACGACGCACAACATATTTTTGATGAATTTGATGCCGAAGCATTGGGTATTGTGCCAATGAAATTTGAACACGCCTTCTACTGTAAACGCACTGGACAAATGGCCACCAGTAAAACCAGTCCCAGTGCTAAAGAAGAACGTATTCATCTATCAGGGACTAAAGTTCGAGAAATGTTAAGACGAGGAGAAATGCCACCCCCTCAGTTTTCTCGTCCTGAAGTCGCCGCCGAGTTAATTAAAGCCATGCAGAGTTAATTAGAAGAAGGGGGAGACTGGGGCAATGGGAGACTGGCAATACTTCGTAGGTTTTGCTCTAAACACTCCAGTTAACCAGTTAAGTGAGGCAAAGAGTACTTCCCCCTCTGCCCCCCCTGCTTGTCTCAAACTGACTTTGTGATCTACTGACACTTCCAATTCTTCCCACACTCCCCACTCCCCGTAAACAGCAAATTTGTAATAGAATTAATGAAACCTGCATAATGGTGATAGCGGTATCTTCCCAAGAGAGCAAACAGAAACAATGAAATGGGATCGGCGCACTTTTTTACAGACCTTACTCACCTGGGGGGTCGCTCAAGAAAGCCTGAAATGGCTATATCCAAACCAAAAAGTCCAAAAATACTATCAAACCTTAGCAGAACCCACCCATCGAAAATTAGCTTTATTGGTGGGGATAAATAATTATGGACAAAGATACAACCTCAAAGGCTGTATCACTGATGTTGAACTACAAAAAGATTTACTGATTCATCGCTTTGGGTTTAACCCCCAAGATATTCTGACCTTGACCGATAAAGAAGCCACCACTCAAGGCATTAAAACGGCCTTTGTGGAACATTTAATCAAACAGGCCAAAGCAGGGGATGTGGTCATCTTTCACTTTAGTGGTTATGGGAATTACGTTAACGTTCCCTCTGAGTTGATGGCTACCCCGACTAAACAACTAGCAGGAATTATTCCTCAAGATGGAATTAAATTAAGAATAGGAAAGCCCAGCACTAACAATATTTGCGAGGAAACCATTAGGTTATTAGGGCGATCGCTTTCTACAGAGAAAGTAACTATGGTCTTTGATACCAGTTACCATAGTAGCGGTCAAACCCTTCAAGGTAATCTAAGAATTCGCTCTTTTCCATACTCAAGCGATAGCATAGACCCAGAAGAATTAACCTTTCAGGCAAAACTGAGCGAAACACTCCCCAAAAATAAAGCCTCAATGGAACCAGGTATTATCCTCACTGCTGCTGGACCACAACAAGTAGCCACGGAAATGAAAGGGAATGGTTTTAGTGCAGGACTGTTTACTTATGCTTTGACCCAACATTTATGGTCGAAAGCACCGGCAAGTTCTATCAATATCACTCTCAACAAAACCGCAGAACAAATACTCCTTATTATGGGAGGAGAACAACAACCCCAACAAGAAAATAGTCCCCCTCAACCTCTTTTTACCTATTATCTTTTGCCCACCACGAATCAAGGAGCAGAAGCTTTTATTAGTGGGGTTAAGGATGCAGATACAGCGACTATTACCCTAACAGGTTTTCCCATCAATATTCTGCGACATTATGGGATAAACTCGGTCTTTAACGCCATAACTGACCAATCATTGTCTTCAGTTCCCTTACAACTGCGTTCTCGCAATGGTCTCAAGGCCACAGTAAGGCAACTGTCTCCAGAACAAAGCCCGAACCCCCCTTTAAAAGTGGGACAACTCTTACAAGAGTCCCTTCGTTGCCTCCCCAGCAGCATGGGTCTAACCGTTGCTCTCGATCCTGAATTACAACGCATTGAACGAGTTGATGCCACCAGTGCTTTTTCAGCCATTGATATTGTTTCTGATGTGCTGAGCGAAGGAGAAGAACCAGTGGATTGTATTTTAGGGTTACGCTCATCCGTAGCAACCCCATCAGATCAACCCCAAGAAAGCGCAACTTATGCCCTCTTTCTCCCCGGAGGGTTCCAACTACCCAATAGTACCGGAAACTCAGGAGAAGCCATTAAATCCGCCGTTGGGCGATTACGTCCCTTTTTAGAAAAACTCCTAGCCCTAAAATTATGGGGCCTAACCCTTAATGAAGCCTCTTCTCAACTCCCTTGTCGTATCACTCTCGAAGCACTCGATCCTGAACCTTATGCCATCGAACAACGGCAAACCACTCGAGGAACATCAACCACAGCACAACTGCCAACCGGCGAAAACAATAACGATAGTGTAACCCCAGTCCCCAATGTTCCAGATATCCCTCAAGTACCTAGAGGAACTCGGTTACGTTGTCAATTAGAAAATCTTGGACAAAAACCCCTTTATTATCTAGTTTTGGGTATTAATAGTAATGGGCAAGCCATCGCTTATATCCCTCCTTACGAACAAGAAAGAAAGGCTAACCCCAATGAACAGCCTTTGATTCAACCAGGGAAAAAGAATTTTGTTCCCCCCACTTCTACTGGACTCACTTTGACAACATCTAGTAGCCAAGGATGGGAACAAATTTTAGCGATCGCAGCGATCGCCCCTTTTGAGGAAACCCTAAAAGTCCTCCAAAAAATCCCAGAATTTAAACCCGATAAACAGCAAATTCTTACTCTAGATAATCCTTTAGCAGTAGCTCAAGCTCTCCTTAAAGACTTGGCCTCTGCTAGTAGCGCAACTAACACGATCCTTGAGCCTAACCCTGATAGTTATATTCTTGACGTTCGAGCTTGGTCAACTTTAAGCTTTATCTATCAAGTGATCTAAAAAACATAACATTTTGACTGTTTCCCTATGCCACTTGCCTTTTAGGGTAGAATGAGTGTGAAAGGTTACGACTACTAAAAATCTAACTTTCGGTTTCTCGGCTGGCTCCTATAACTTCACTGTATGTATCAATTTTTATGAATAATTTGCCTCAAACCACGCTACGTCGGCTACAAAAAATCCCTCAAATTCCCAGTGTTTGGGAAGGCGATCGCCGTTGTGTCGCTGGTCTCAGAGGTAGAGTTTCTGGCAACTATGCAGAAGAAGAATGTATTATCTGGGTTGATGGTTCTCAAGGTGTCGTTAGGGCTATGGATGTAGCAGCCCCGGAGGCAGGGCCTGAAGCGGTAGTCAGAACTCTCCTGCGAGCGATCGAGTCCCCTCATACTCCTTCCCAACCGGGCCGACCACAAAAGATTGTGGTGCGTAGCCGAGAATTACAGTTTTTCCTACGAGGTGCTTTACAAAGTTTAGATATTGTCGTTGATTATGCCCCAGATTTACCATTAATTGACCAACTGTTCCGTAGTTTTGAAACAATTGAAGATACTCGTCCCCCGGCTTTGCCTGAAAATTACGAAGCGGAATTGTTACAAGTCGCTCATGATGTGGCTCAAGCTGCTCCTTGGGATTTCCTAGCTGATCACGATATTATTTCCGTTGAATTGAATCGTTGGGGAGTTGAGACGATTTATTTTTGTGTGATGGGAATGGCTGGAGAAGAATATGGTCTCATTCTCTATCGCTCTTTGGAGTCTCTTAAAAAGTTTCGTCGAGCCGCTCTGGAGGAAAAGTCGACCGATCAGCTTGAACAAGCTTTTTTAGCTCAAGATTGTTGGTTTTTGAATTTTGAATTTCCTGATAATTTGGAAGAAGAATTTCCTGAATATGATTTCGATGAAGAAGACCTTGAAGGGGAGTTGAGCCTACCTAGATACGGCAGTATTCACCCCTACGAAGGTATCCGTCCTTTTCTGGATGAAGACGAAGCTAAAATTATTTCCTTTGCCATACAAGCTTTCTTAAGATTCTTTAAACGCAATCAATTGTCATTAGGTGAAGATATTATTGATAAGATCGAAAGATATCATCGCTTCACTTATTTCTCAGAAGACAATCCCAGCAACACCATTCAATTCAAGGTTTCTACTCTCCCTGAACTGACAGCAGAATTATTAGAAGGGTTAGAAGACGATGAGGATGATGATGAAAATGACAGACTCAGATTTCCTATAGTCGATGATCTGATTCCCGACAATTCTTTCTTAAGTTTAGGGATGATTCCCTGGAGTGTTCTTGAGGAATTACAAAATAACCCGAAAACCTATTATCCCTTGCAGCAAGCAACCCCAAAAGGAGAGGGAATGCCTGTGGTTGTTGTACAAACTTCTCGCCCTAAAGCCAAACAATTGATCGAAACTCTCCAGCAAGCGGGTAATGTTCAGGGGGTTTGTTTTAACCCAGGTGAAGATCCTTGGGAAGAATTAATCTACGATTTGGGCATTTTACAAACAGGAGATAATTCTTTATTTATTTTCGGCGAATTTATGCAGGATGATCCCGAACATCAACAAGCTAGGCAAAAATGGGAACAACGTTGTCAGCAAACAGGGGGATACTGCGGTTTGGTGGTAGCGATGGGAGTGACTGGTAGTTCTCGGGGTAATCCTAATCTCAAGGATATGTTGGCTGTCTTTGAAGCTCAATATCTTGAACCAAAAGCCCTGGCTATGGGAATCTTACAACTGATGCCTGAATCTGAATTCGATTAAGGTCAACTTTTTTACTAACAGCAATTCTTAAAAATATCTAAAAATACTATCTTGGATCAAAAAGCAGTGTTAGTATCGAGTCCGATTATTTTGTAGAAGTTGTCTAGTTAGGATTAAATTTCATGAATAATTTATCAACTGACCACAATAAAACCATACAAGCCATTTTCAACTATTATCAAGAACAACTTTCTCTTAGTTTAAGAGAAATTAAGAAGGTGATTAACCTCTTAGATGCGCCTATTGTGATTTCTGGAAATGAAAACCAATTATCAGAAAAATTGGCTCTAGCTAATCAAATTATTGCCCAAACGACTCAAAGACTAGAAAAACTAGAACAACGTAGTCAATTATTACAAGGACAACCCCATTTAACTGAACTAGAAAGTTATCAAGAAATTCAAGAACTCTTAGTATATCAGTTAGAAAAAGTTAGACAAAAAACCCAAGAATGGCAATACAGTGCTTAACCTTAATTGTAGAGGCAATGGCCTCTACAAAAAAATCTAATGACTAGCTATCTCCTCCAAAGCATCGTCTTGATCGTGAGTCGCTAGTCTTTCTAAAAGGGTGGCACTGGCTTCATTTAAACCAATTATTTGCACTTCTACCCCTCGTTTACGATAACGTAAGACGACTTTATCTACGGCATCTACTGCTGAATGATCCCATAAATGGGCATAGCTTAGGTCTACAGTAACTTTATCTAATTTTTCACGGAAATCAAAGGCACTTAAAAAGCTATCCACAGACACAAAAAACACTTGGCCATTGACACTATAAATACGCTCATTATTTTCTTCTTTTAAGTAAGAATCAACATGAATAAGATTGGCAATTTTCCGACTAAAGAAAATAGCACTCATTGCTACCCCAATCAACACCCCAATAGCTAAATTACGGGTTAAAACTGTGATGAATACAGTGGTTATCATCACGGCGGTTTCATTCTTAGGGAACTTGCCAATATTCATAATAGAACCCCAGTTAAAGGTACTAATAGAAACCATAATCATCACTGCCACTAAAGCCGCCATAGGAATTTGTGCAACCCATTTTCCAAAGACAATAATAAAAATAAGTAGAAAAATACCGGCACTGAGGGTAGAAAGGCGAGCGCGCCCCCCAGACCTAATATTAATAACCGATTGACCAATCATGGCAGATCCAGCCATACCGCCTAAAAATCCAGTGATAATATTGGCCGTCCCGTGGGCTAAGGCTTCTTGGTTTTTATTGCTAGAGGTATCAGTTAAATCATCAACAACATTAGCGGTTAAACAGGATTGAAGTACCCCTACTAAAGAGAGGGCTAAGGCATAAGGGAGGATGATTTGTAAGGTTTCAAAATTAAAAGGAACTTGGGGAAGAGCAAAAATGGGTAAACTGGTGGGTAACGCCCCTTGATCTCCTACAGTTGGGATATCCCATTTCCCTATCCAAGAGACGGCAGTAATGATGATAATAGCTACTAAAGGGGAGGGAATGATGGTAGTTAGTCGTGGTAGGCCATAAATAATGGCTAAGCCGGCAGCAACCGTAGCATAAACTAGGAAAGAAGCCCCTTGAAACTGAGGGAGTTGTGCCTGGAAAATCAGGATAGCCAAAGCATTGACAAATCCGATCATTACGGAACGAGGCACAAAGCGCATCTGGTTTGGGAGTTTGATCCAACCCCAGAGAAGTTGTAGAATACCTGTAAGAATAGTTGTGGCCAAAAGATACTGTAAACCGTTGGCAGGGTGATCTTTGACTAAACTGGTCATTACTAAGGCCATCCCTCCTGTAGCCGCTGAAATCATACCAGGGCGGCCTCCCATAAAGGCGGTGATGACTGCAATGGAAAAGGAGGCATATAAGCCCACTTTCGGGTCAACTCCAGCAATAATGGAGAAGGAGATCGCTTCAGGAATGAGGGCTAAGGCAACAAGTGTCCCTGATAATAAATCGTTTTTGACGTTAGAAAACCAAACCTTTTTGGTAAAAATTTCGCTCATACTTGGGGAAGATTGGGGGAAAAAACAAGGCCATATTACTCATCTTTGGGGGAAATAACAAAAATTGCCGTGATCGATGTTACTTTTTCCTATTTTTCTTGCTCTGTGGAAAAAGTTAAAATTACCTAAAATTACAAAATTTTCTAATATTCTGAATAAATTAATATTTTTGGTGATTTTTAGGCTTTTTATGGGGATTATATTCTATCTAAGCTCAAGGAAATTAGGTTATGTTAGAATTGAGGCGGCGCAGTTGAGAATTTTTGAAATTAATCTGAGAAACCTGTGGAAAACTGTCTCATTTTTTCCACAAATTTTCCACAAGTTTCTAGGAAACAAAAGATTTTTTTAAGTAAGGGAGAAGCTGTTTTAAAATACAATTGATCTACGTTTATCACCTTTTCAAGTCCCTATGAAATTCCTTTGCAGTCAAAGTGATCTTAATAGCAATTTATCTTTAGTCAGTCGCGCTGTTCCTTCTCGTCCCACTCATCCTATCTTAGCTAATGTTTTGGTAGTGGCTGATAGTCAAAAAAATCGAGTTAGCTTAACGGCATTTGACCTCAGTTTAGGTATAGAAACCAGTTTTAGTGCTGATGTTAGCGAAGATGGAAAAATTACCCTACCAGCTAAACTTCTTAATGATATTGTATCACGACTTCCAGAAGGAGAAATCACTCTCATGGTTGAAGAAGACGAAGATAGTGAGAGTCAAATTGTGGCTTTAAAATCAGCGTCGGGACAGTTTCAAGTCAGGGCCATGGATGCGGAGGAATTTCCTCCACTACCAACAGTGGAAGAAGGGGAATCCCTTCAATTACCTATTGTTATGTTAACGGAGGGTTTAAAAGGGGCGTTATTTGCTGCCAGTAGCGACGAAACCAAACAAATTTTAACTGGGGTTCATTTAACTGGGACTCCTGATAGTTTAGAGTTTGCGGCCACCGATGGCCACCGTTTATCTGTGGTAGAAACCTCTTTATCTCCAGAAACGGATGAGGAGGCGGATGAGAAGGAAAAAATCCCTGAAATGCCTAATTTAGAGGGGTTTGCGGTAACGATTCCAGCGCGTGCTTTACGGGAGTTAGAACGAATAATTGGTAATCGCAGTGAATCTGATACCATTGCGTTACAGGTGGATGAGGCTCAAGTGGTGTTTCAATTGGGTTATCAACGTTTAACGGTTCGTAAGTTGGATGGTGCTTATCCTAATTATGAAATGCTCATCCCTCAGCAGTTTACTCGCAGCGTTTGTTTAGAAAGAAAAAGGTTATTGAGTAGTTTGGAAAGGGTAGCGGTTTTAGCTGATCAAAAAAACAATTTAGTCAAGTGTACGTTTAGTCATGAAGAAGGACAAGTTTCTTTATCAGTGGAAACTCAAGATTTAGGTAGTGCTAAAGAATCGATGCCGGCAGAAGTAACGGGGGAAAGCGGAGAAATTGCTTTTAATGTTAAATATTTAATGGATGGTTTGAAAGCATTACCCACCAAAGATATTAAAATGCAGCTAAACGAAGGCAATCAGCCGGTTATTTTTAATCCTTTGGGAGGGTTACAAATGACTTATTTAGTTATGCCGGTTCAGATTGTTAAATAGTTCGGAGTTCGGAGTTGATATCTCTCTCCCACACTCCCCACACTCCCCACACTTCCTAAACTCCCCAATATTTACAAGCAGCATAAGCTAAGGTAACAACCCCGGTAACAATGGCTGACTCATCTACTTCAAAGAGGGGATGATGCAAGGGATAGTTGTCTTTATTGTCATGGCCTACTCCTAAGCGAAACATGGTGCCGGGGGCGTGTTCTAGGTATAAGGAAAAATCTTCGGAACCTAAGGAGGGTTCGGGTAATATTTCGACAAGATCGTTGCCCCATGCTTCTCGACAGGCACTTTCTATGATTTGCGTTAAGTTCAGATCGTTTTGAACCGAAGGCACTCCCCGACGATAGTTCATTTCATATTTCGCGTTGTAAGCATTGCAGACATTGCCAACAATACTTTCTATCCATTCGGGTATGTTGGCGTGGGTTTCTGGATGTAGCGATCGCACTGTTCCGGCCATTCTCACTTGATCGGCGATAACATTGGGTGCGCGGCCTCCTGTTATTTGACCAATGGTCAAAACCAAGGGACGGAGAGGGTTCTGGGTGCGACTGATTGCTTGTTGTAGGGTGGTGATAACCTGAGATGCGATCCAGATAGCATCTGTTGCCTCGTGGGGACGGGCCCCGTGACCGGACTCTCCTTGGATAAAGATTTCAATATCGTCTGCTGCTGCGGTTAAGGCACCGTACCTAATGCCTACAGAACGTGCTGTAAGGGACGGAAATACATGAACTCCAAAAATGCCATCTACATCTCGCATCGCCCCGTCTTGCACCATCCAACTTGCTCCTTGGGCGATTTCTTCGGCGGGTTGGAATAGGAAACGGATGTTACCGGGTAATTGGTCTCGTAACTGGGCTAAAATCATGGCGGTTCCTAGGCCAAGGGTGGTGTGGACATCGTGGCCACAGGCGTGCATTACCCCGGACTTACAGGAGGCAAACTCTAGTTTTGTCCTTTCTTCTATGGGTAAAGCGTCCATATCGGTGCGGATGGCTAAAATTCCTTTTTTTGTGCCATTTCCTTCTAAGTTGCCTACAACCCCTGTTTTTCCTACTGCTTCTTGTACGTGAATACCATAAGATGAGAGAACCCCTGAAACGTAGGCTGCGGTTTGGTATTCTTGTCCACTTAGTTCTGGATGTGCGTGGAAATGACGACGTATTTCGATTAATCTTGGTGCAAGGTCTTCAGCAAGGGTTTTTATTTGGGACAGCATAGGAAATGGCGAGGATTTGGCATTTTTTTAATGTTAATAGTTATTATAAGGGATGCTCAAATTATGGACAGGCTACAAAAGTGTTTGGTTTCTTAAACTATTTTTTTCATCGGTTTTATGTCCTAAGTAAAGCAATAAATCCTGCTTGCTCAAAATGTTTGTCATAAGCTAAAGCTTCTCTTATTTGATAGTTTTGCATGATAATGAATGAAGAACAATCTGTATGGCTCCATTGTTGATCAAGTCGTTGATTGTATAGATTCAATGCTTGTTTAAAAAGTTGAGGGTTTTGTTGAATAATGTCAATATTTGGATTATCGTAGGAACGATTAATTAGGTTCACTGTTGCTTGTTTTAGAAATAAACCTTGTTTGGAAAAACTATCAAGTAATTCTGACAAAATCATTTCACTTGTAATTATTTTTATGGGATTCATTTCTAAGGTTACTTGTCTTGCTTTTTGATGTAAACTATCCTTTTTATTAATCATCGCAATCCAATAACCGGTATCTGCAAATACTATCTTCATTCTTCAATTTGTGGTAAACCGTATAAGTAATGATCTAAATTTTTAGAAAAATCAGTTGGTAGTTGTTCGAGTTCACTTTGGGGAATATCTTGGGTGATTTCATCTATCATATCTAAGATATAATTTTCCTGACTAGAAGGGGTTTGTCTATTCGTATTGGGGGTTATTTTTTGTTTTAAACGAAGTTTAATAAAGAGTAGGAAGTTTAATACTTCTTCGATGAGATAGTCAGGAGATTGTTCAATTTCTTTTAGTAGCTGTTCTTTGGTTGACATGGTTTAAGTATTCTTGTTGATAGGAGTATATTATATTAATCTTAACACCTTTTTCTCAGGTTTTATTAAATCTGATCATCATAAGGGATTCTTTGTTTCAATATTATAGCAGTATTTAGGGACATAATAAATCATGTCCCTATTGTTGTTAATCAGAAAATTGATCAATGATTTTAATCATTGTTTTATCTCCTAATCCTTTAACTCTACTCACCACATCACTACAAGACGTAAAATCTCCATTTTTTTCTCGTTCACTAATAAGCTTTTCAAGAATAGATTTGTTAATACCACCGCGACTTAAATGAGAAACCAGCATCGGTAAACTCAGTGTATTTAAGGCTTTTAAACAATCAATAGGTTCAGGAAGACGTTGTTTAATTTCTGTTAGTTCTTTGTTCAATGTTTCTATTTCGTTCTTATATTTATTTTGCACCTCTGTTAGTTGTCTTTCAAACCTCGCTTCAATATTAGTTAAACGAGATTCCATATTTGATAATTTTTGTTCTGAACCACCTGTTACTATTGTTTTATTTGATGAATTTTGATTAGATTCTCGAAATATTTTTATCTGTGTTTTGATAGCTTCCTCTTTTTTCTCTTCAATGATAAATGCACTAATCATTTCTCCTTTTCTGGGATCAATTTCTCTTGCTCTTACAGCAGCATAATATTCAAAATATCCACAGACAACTTCATAAGATTCTAAGCTTATTTTCTCTAAAATTATTGGGTTAATAATCCCTTCTGCATCTAAAATTGCTTGGGCAGATTTTTCAATTTCTTTTTCATTAAATTGAGAACGTTCTACAGATGAATTGATTCTCTTTACAGATACTAATGATGTTGATAATTTCATGATTATCCTCCTATTTTTTCTAATACTTCATCGGCTAAAATTTCAAATTCTTGTGCTGATTTAGAAGCAGGTTTAAAGTCTAGAATTGACACAGGATTAGGAATTTCTAGATCACCTACAATTTGCATTTTTTCGGCACATTTAGCTAAGTCATCCCTATCATAGATAACTGTTTCCATCATCGGAAGTTCATAACGCTTAGGAATAACATCTAAACGTTTTCTGAGGGTAGCTTTTACAAATCTTGCATTGGTGGAAATTTTACAAGCAAGAATACCTAAAATATCAATAGATTCTCTTCTTATTTGTCGTCTAAAACCATCTACTTTCTTGATAAACTCTTTAACGTTAATTAATCCTTGATTGGCAAAAGGTTTTAGATCAGAAGGAATAATTAAATAATCAGCAGCAATTAGAGCAATTCTAGCATACAAGTTTAATGATGGAGGTGTATCTATGAGAACAATATCATATTTATTTTTTGCTTTTTCTAACTTATCTATCAAAATTAAGCGACTATAATCAACTTGATTTAGTTCATTTTCATACTGCATTAATTCAATATGAGAGGGAATAACATGAATTTCAGGATTAGAAAATTGAGATTTTATAGCTACTTCTTCAATACTATAAAAATCTTCTGATTGTAAGACATGAAGAACATTACAGTCTTTAATATTGTCAAATTCTTCATCTTCAAATTTAACTAAACCAGTGGCAAAAGTTGTGTTAGCTTGACTATCTAAATCAATGACTAAAATTCGTTTTCCTTTCTTACTTAAAGCAGCAGCTAAATTAACAACTGTGGTAGTTTTTCCAACACCACCTTTATTATGATAAACAGCGATAACTTTCATGGATTTCTTGGTTGACTCCTTAATAGATGTTTGAGAAACTTTTGGGACAGAAACAGGTTGAGAAGTAGCTAATCTTTGGGTTAAACTCTCTTTACCAATTAAAGCATTGATTTTGTTGATATTGTTAGCAATATTTTCTCCTTGACAACAAAAGATAAACTTTAATTTATCCTGCGATCGCTGATAAATACGGAATTCTTTCCCATTGGTTAACACCCCATAAAAACTTTTAGTTTTCATCAAATAATGTCCCAAACGACGTACATGATGATCTAAATTTTCTCGGGGATGTTTTGCTTCAATGACAACACAAGAAGAAAAATTTTTGATTTTTTTAACAGCAACGGTTAAAAAATCTAAACGAATATTGTCGTAACGAACTTCTTGATACCAATTATCAGGAGAATACCCTAATTTTGGGAGTAAATATTGAACAATTAGTTTACTCTCTACTTCCCTCTCATTATGACAGGATCTAGGATTAAAGTGCAATTGACTATTTCCTCAATAATAAAAGATAGAGGATACAATGAAATAAAAATAAGGGTTAGGAACAATTATTTAAAAGTAAAATTCACTACTTTTAAAAAGTATATTACATTTATTATCCCTAAGTATATACTGACTAGAAAACGGTACAATTGCTGAATTTTTTAATTACATTTTTGTTATAGATTGTGAATCAAGTAAAATTACTGAGTTAATTATAAACATAGTTTAATATTATAGTTTTCAATCTTATTTGGGAATACTATCAACAACTTAATACTTAGATGGATTTATAAATCATGGTTATATTTTATATAATTATTGGTAGTTTGATTGTTATTACTGTTCTCTTAGTTGTTTATCTTATTTATATAGTTCGTCAACAAAAAATCAAAAAACGTCGTCAATATTCTTATTATGTTTCTCGTCGTCCTAATTTTATAGATAGAATCAAACGTTATTGGAGACGAGTTAATTTACAACATTTACTAGGTTATCTGATAGCTATTGCAGCAGTTATTTATTCTGCTCAAAATTATCCTCAAGGTGATCAAACTTATCAGATAACTGAAATTTATAATAGTACAGTCTTTACTAAAGTTGAAAAACCCACAACAATAGCTGATAAAAATCTCTGGTTATCAAATAGAAATAAACCTCATCCTCTGGTTATGAATATCCCTGCTAATGAAGAGGTTAGCATTAAATCTGTTGCTAATTATATCGCTAACCATGAATCTGATCATTTTCAAAGAATTAAGGCACTTCATGATTATGTAGCAACTCGTATTTCTTATGATGCACCTGCTTATTTTTCAGGAGAATATCCACCTCAAGATGCTCAAACTGTCTTCAAAAGTCGTCAAGCAGTTTGTCAAGGATATGCTAATTTATTAATGGCATTAGGTAAAGCAATTAATGAGGAAATTATTATTATTGTTGGTAATTCTCGAACTGAAATAAGTGATTTATATGGACAAGGACACGCTTGGAATGCAGCAAAAATAGATGGTTATTGGTATTTAATTGATCCCACTTGGGATAGTGGTTATGTTGATGAATCGGGTTTTTATCCCTCTTATAATACAAATTATTTATTTACTCCTCCTGAAGTAATAATTATGAGTCATTTTCCTGATAATAAAGATTGGCAATTATTATCTAATCCTTTAGGGAAAGAACAATTTTTAAATAATCCAATGATTGAACCAGAATTTTTTGCTAAAGGTTTATCTCTTATCTCTCCTAAACAATTCAAAAACAATGTTAATTCTGTGGCAAAAATAGAAATTACTAATCCGAATAATAATTATTTATTTGCCGAATTTAATTTAATTGGAAGTAATAATAATAGCGAAGATAATGACTGTCAAATTAATCAAGGAATAGTTACAAGTATAAAATGCAAATTACCAAAACAAGGAGAATATCTAGTAAATTTATTTGCTTCTCAAGAAAAGTATGGAAAATATAATTATTTAGGACGTTTTCAGTTTAGTTCTTGATTAATTATAATTAAATTTTGTCTATTGATATTTTTCTAATTCTTTTAACTGATATTCTGCTTTTTTTCTTAACTCTGGATAATTAGTTAATTCTAGAACTTTTTTAAAGTGATTAATAGCCTTATCTTTATCACCTTTATTCTTGTAAGCATTCCCTCGATTATAGTAAGCTTGAGCTAAATTAGGATTAAGTTTAATAGCTTTATTATAGTGAGTAATTGCTAACTCATATTCTCCTTGCTTAGAGTAAATAATACCTCGATTAACGTAAGCTTGAGCTAAATTAGGATTAAGTTTAATAGCTTTATTATAGTCAGTAATTGCTAAATCATATTCTTCTTTATAAGCATAAGTAATGCCTCGATTATTGTAAGCACCAGCATAATTAGGATTAAGTTTAATAGCTTGATTATAGTCAGCAATAGCTAACTTATATTTTCCTTGCTTAGAGTAAATAATACCTCGATTATAGTAAGCCTCAGCATCATTAGGATTAAGTTTAATGGCTTGATTATAGTCAGTAATTGCTAAGTTATATTTTCTTTTATCAGAGTAAATATTTCCTCGATTATAGTAATAATTAGCATTATTAGAATTAACTTGAATAGCTTGATTAATGTCAACAATAGCTAAATTATATTCTTTTTTATAAGCGTAAGTAAGACCTCGATTATTGTAAGCAGAAGCATAATTAGGATTAAGTTTAATGGCTTGATTATAGTCAGCAATTGCCAACTCATATTTTCCTTGCTTAGAGTAAATAATACCTCGACTATTGTAAGCAGAAGCATAATTAGGATTAAATTTAATAGCTTGATTATAGTCAGCAATTGCCAAATTATATTCTCCTTTATCAGCGTAAGAATTGCCACGATAAAAATAAAGAACTTCTCTATCTAAAAATGATGAATATTGATCTATTTGTCTCATAGAATCAGTAAAATAACTAATCGCTATATCCCATTCTTCTGCTTCATAATTAATCATTCCCAAAGTAAACAAAGTTAAATAAGCCATTTCCTCTGATAAATGAGTTTGTAAATTAAAATTTTCTAAGTCATCAATTGCCATTCTTTGAAATTTTCCCCTTGCTTCTGCTTCTAACTTAGGATAAGATTTGATTGATTCCATGACTTCAAAATTAACACTAATGGGAACAACCTCTTTTGTTTTTCCATACTTTCCCCAAATAACAATACTAGCTTTTTTTTCTTCCCCTAATTTACGTGCGGTGTCACTATTTTTAACTATCTGATTCCACTCTTTTATCTTCACTCTAGAATAAGATTCCGTAGCTTCTTCTAAGTTCTCTACAATAGTATCTGTCACAAAATAATTCTCAAGTTCTTGTCCCTCAAACTGTGTAACTAATACCAATATTTCCCTCGTTTTCACCGGTTTAAACTGTTGCCATCCAAACCACCCACTTATAGTCAGAATGGGAACAACAATAATAACACTGATTATCTTTTTTACGGGACGTTTAGGAGAAGATAAACTATCCGAATTTACTTTTTTTTTAACTTATCAACTGCCTTACGAATACCTTTAGCAACATTAGTAAATGCTTCATCTTCATTATCCCAACTGGTGATTGGTTTAGCATTTCTTGGTAATGCTTGTAACTTGCCAAAAGTTGCACCTTTCCAGTCTACATCTCTTAAAATAATAGGAATAACCCTTGCTTCCCCTAATTCGTGACGTTCCATCGCCCGTTTTAGTTCAATATCATAACAGTAATCAGATGCTAAAAAATCCGCACTAATTAATAAGAGAATAACTTGTGCTGACTCTAAATGTTCATCAATTTGACCTTTCCATTCTGTTCCTGCTGTAATATCTCGATCATACCAAGCAGAAATAACCTTCTGTCTTTTCAATGTGCTAAGATGCTTTTCTAACTCATCCCGTAAGCTTTCATCCTTATGAGAATAGGAAAAAAATACTTCAACACTCATATAAACTAACCCGTAATCTTAAGTAACTTTGATTATAGCAATACTTAAGAGTTGAGAGTGATATATTTAGGTTAACTTCATACCTGACATGATTTATAATGATATAATTAGTTAAAGCTGCCTATTAATCTAATTTAAACCAATGCCTAGCCAACAAATAAGTACAGAATATATAACAATAGATCCTGATTATTGTTTTGGAAAACCTCGAATTATTGGCACAAGAATAACGGTTGCTGCTATTGCAGAGATGTATTTAGAGATGGGACAATCTTTAGAAAAAATTGCTATCAAATATGATTTATCCTTAGCTGCTGTTTATGCTGCCATGTCATACTATTATGATCACCGAGCAGAAATTGATCGCCATAGTCTTGAAACAGAAAAAATTGTTGAAGAAATGAAATCAAAAAGTGCGTCCTCAAAATTTCAAGAACAATGGAGAAAAATAAACAGTGAAAGATAAAATTTGCTTTCACCTAGATGAACAAGTTGATCCTCAAATTGCTTTACAACTAGGTTCACGTGGTATTGATGTTACAACAACTATAACAGCAGGGTTGCGTACTGCTTCTGATGAATCTCAATTAGATTTTATTCGTCAACAAAAGCGAGTAAATTTTACCCATGATCGAGATTTCCTAATAATTGCTAGTCAAACCAATGAACATCCTGGAATCATTTACTCTAAACAAAGAACTCGTTCTCTTGGTGAAATTATTGAGGGTTTAATGTTAATTTATCAAGTATATTCTCCAGAGGAAATGGTTGGACGGGTTGAATATCTATAACGAATTTTTGTTATCTTTTTAGCTTCTTAAGCAACAGAACAAAGGACAATAGAAATATTGCCAGAGCCATAAGGAGAACACTATAATGTCTGAGAATGTAAGAAGTCGTCTTATCACCCAAGGCAGTCAACGCACCCCCAACCGCGCCATGTTGCGTGCTGTGGGCTTCGGGGACGATGACTTTACTAAACCTATCGTTGGTGTGGCTAATGGCTTCAGTACCATCACCCCTTGTAACATGGGGATTAATGACCTAGCCAAGCGCGCTGAAGCAGGGATTAAAGATGCCGGTGGTATGCCTCAAATGTTCGGTACAATTACTGTCAGTGACGGTATTTCTATGGGTACAGAAGGCATGAAATATTCCCTGGTGTCACGGGATGTCATTGCCGACTCCATCGAAACCGCTTGTAACGCTCAAAGCATGGATGGAGTGATTGCTATTGGTGGATGCGATAAAAATATGCCAGGTGCAATGATTGCAATGGCCAGAATGAATATTCCTGCAATTTTCGTCTATGGGGGAACTATTAAACCCGGCCACTACGACGGGGAGGATTTAACAGTTGTCAGTGCTTTTGAAGCGGTAGGCCAACATAGTGCAGGTAAGATAGATGATAGCACATTATTAGCCATCGAGCGCAACGCTTGTCCGGGTGCCGGTTCCTGTGGGGGAATGTTCACCGCAAATACCATGTCTTCGGCCTTTGAAGTGATGGGAATGAGTTTGCCTTATTCTTCTACAATGGCAGCAGAAGATGCAGAAAAAGCAGACAGTACAGAAAAGTCCGCTTCTGTGTTAGTTAATGCTATCCGTAAGCAGATTTTACCCAGTCAAATTTTAACCCGAAAAGCCTTTGAAAATTCTATTTCTGTAATCATGGCCGTGGGTGGTTCAACTAATGCTGTATTACATCTTTTAGCTATTGCTAATACCATCGGTGTGGAGTTAACTTTAGACGATTTTGAAACTATTCGTCAACGAGTTCCTGTACTATGTGATTTAAAACCATCGGGACGTTATGTTACCGTTAATTTACATCAAGCTGGTGGCATTCCTCAAGTGATGAAAATGTTATTAAATCATGGTTTATTACATGGGGATGCGTTAACTATTTCTGGTGAAACCATCGCAGAAATTTTAGCTGATATTCCCGATGAACCTCCTGCTGATCAAGATGTTATTCGTCCTTGGAATAACCCTGTTTATAAAGAAGGACATTTAGCCATTTTAAAAGGTAATTTAGCCTCCGAGGGTTCCGTTGCTAAAATTAGCGGAGTTAAGAACCCAACAATGACAGGGCCAGCACGAGTATTTGAGTCAGAAGAAGAATGTTTAGAGGCAATTTTAGCAGGGAAAATTAACCCAGGAGATGTGATTATTGTCCGTTATGAAGGTCCCAAAGGAGGCCCAGGAATGCGAGAAATGTTAGCACCAACCTCTGCTATTATTGGGGCAGGTTTAGGTGATTCTGTCGGGTTAATTACCGATGGTCGTTTCTCAGGAGGAACCTACGGTTTAGTTGTCGGCCATGTTGCCCCAGAAGCTTATGTGGGGGGAACTATTGGGTTAGTAAAAGAAGGAGATAGTATCACCATTGATGCCAAAAAAAAGCTATTACAAGTTAACGTTTCTGAGGAAGAATTAGCCCAACGTCGTGCTAATTGGAAAGCCCCCGAACCTCGCTATAAAAGAGGAGTATTAGCAAAATATGCTAAATTAGTTTCTTCTAGTAGTTTAGGGGGAGTTACTGACTTGAATTTGGTTTAAATATTAGGTGGGCATTGCCCACCTAATCTTGTGATATAATAACAATATAATTATTAATAAATAATCTTATTCTACGTGACCTGAGTTCGATATAAGGAAATTTCGAGAAAACTGACTCAAATCAGAAGTCTTAAACCTTCATTCTCTCGTTTAAAAATTTATAACTCCGAACTCCTAACTCCTAACTCCGAACTCAAGTTATTCTATGCCTACTCATCGCTTAATTATATTAATAATTGGTTTAAGTGTAATTATCGGATTAATTATTTCCCTAACTACCTCTATTTACCGACTTTATATACAAATTTCTTTTACAGCACCCTTATTAGCTAATTTTCTCGTTTTTGTAATAATGGGATTATTAGGATTATTAATTTATGGCTTTATTTATTACTTTAATATCTTTTCTTCTAGTCCCTCTCGTGGTTATAAAAAAAGTCGTCCTCAGCTAAAATTACCCGAACAAAAAACAGAAGCAGCACAAGAAAATTTAAAAGCAATTCGTCGCCAACTAGAAACAATTCAAGATAAAGTTGCACAAAAAGCTTTATTAAATCGTTCGCAAGAAATTACCGATAATTTACAAAGAGGTGAGTTGAAAGTTGTTATTTTTGGGACAGGTTCTGCGGGAAAAACATCCTTAGTTAATGCTTTATTCGGGGACATTGTTGGAGACGTAGAAGCAACTATGGGAACTACAAAAATAGGAGAAACTTATTGTTTAAAATTGAAGGGAATATCTAGGGAAATTTTAATCACAGATACCCCCGGTATTCTCGAAGCAGGAATAGAAGGAACCGAAAGAGAAACCTTAGCCAAACAGTTAGCAACCGAAGCAGATTTATTATTATTTGTCGTCGATAATGATCTAAGACAATCTGAATATAATCCCCTAGAAATATTAGTAAATTTAGGTAAGCGATCGCTCCTTGTTTTTAATAAAGTTGACCTCTATACAGAAGAAGAAGAAAACCAAATATTAGAACAACTAAAAGAAAGAGTTAAATCAATTATTGCTGAAAAAGATGTCATTTCGTTATCAGCCAATCCCCAAAGTATTACCTCAGAAAACGGAGAAAAAGTTCAACCACTACCCAATATTACACCCCTAATAAAACGACTAGCAGCTATATTGAGAGCAGAAGGAGAAGACTTAATTGCGGACAATATTTTATTACAATCTCAACGGTTAGGAGAAGAGGCAAGAAAACTGATTGATCGTCAGAGAAAACGACAAAGTGAGCAGGTAATTGATCGTTATCAGTGGATTAGTGCCGGAGTTATTGCAGTTACACCCTTACCCGTAGTAGATATGTTAGCAACCGCCGCAGTTAATGCACAAATGGTAATGGAAATAGGGAAAGTTTATGGTTGCGAAATTAATAGCGATCGCGGTAAAGAATTAGCTTTATCTTTAGGGAAAACTTTAGTAAGTTTAGGAGTAGTAAAAGGTGCAGTTGATCTGTTAGGAAAAGTCCTACAATTAAACATAGCAACCTATTTAGTAGGAAAAGTCATTCAAGGAGTAACTGCTGCTTATTTAACCCGTATTGCTGGTAAAAGTTTTATGGAATATTTCCGTCAAGATCAAGACTGGGGAGATGGAGGGATCACAGAAGTAGTGCAAAGACAGTTTCAACTGAGTCGCAAAGATGAATTTCTCAAAGCTTTTGTTCAAGATGCTATCACCAAAGTAGTGCAACCCTTATCAGATGGTTGGGAAGAAGACAGAGAAAATATCGAACCCATTAAACAACCCCCTCTACAACAAAAAGCTGTGTTAGAAGAAGAAGAGGATGATTGGTAAACTACTCTCAGCGATCGGTGATCAGTGATCAGTTTTTTTAGTCACCCCTTAACCCTCAACTCCTTAAAATTAACCTTGCTGAGTTACATTTAATCTAAATTTGATATAAGATCAATGGATAGACCTATAATTTATCGGGAAAATTGTTCATTATGTATATTGCATTAAACACTCTCTATTGGTTTTTTACCATCTATTACGTACTAATCATTGTTCGTGTTCTCTTGTCATGGTTTCGAGGCCAGGAGTGGTCCTATAACATTATATCTTTTTTAAGTCCCATTACTGACCCTTACCTTGACATTTTTCGTTCCTTTATACCCCCATTAGGTAGTATCGACATATCTGCTATTTTAGCTATTTTTCTTTTACAATTTCTGGCAGATCGAGCCAAAGTCCTTGCTGTTTCTGCTGCTATTAGCAGTGGATTCCATTTTGGTATGACAGGATTCTAAAATATCAGAAAATACCCCATCAGTAATTATTGATGGGGTCTTGAACTATTTAGAAGATAGGTGTTACTTTTGTGGTAAACCCAGAAGCTTTAAACTTCTTCAATTTTAAGGGAGTTGGTTGATTAGCTGGAACCGTAATTCTTATTTCAAAATCGCTCACTCCTGGGGGTACTTCTGCAATAGAACCCACACGATTTCTGTTTTGTAAAGCAGGCTCGTTATTAGCATCTAAAATGCGCCCAAAAACATCAGCATCATAAAGAGTTTTACCTGATGTATTTTTAGCTTTTCCTGTTATAATATAACAAGCAGCAGGAAGACTAGAACCCCCACTGGTAACATTTCCTTCTGCTAATTCTGCGGGACAATCTTTATAAGAGACATCCAATAGTTTAATATTAGTTAAAGCCAATGCTGGTGAACTCCATAAGCTGCTAAATAGGGAGAATACACACCCCATTATTATAGCGATCGCATAATTTTTTATAGACTGTAACATTAATCATTTCCTCAAGTTTTAGTTTGAAGGTAATTTAGCTTTCTTAATTATAATAACAAGATAAGTCGTCTCAACCTCTAAAATTTTTTCATGTTTCGGCGTTTTATTCAATGTTTGCCTATTCTTCTAGCTGTCTCCTTATTAACTCTTTCTATTGTCACTATTAGCAATCATTTTGAGTCCCATAATCCTGTTAATATTTTACACTATTTAAGTAACCTGACAACAACTCGTAAAGTTGGTGTAATTGCTTTGACAAGTTTAGGGTATTTAATCATGACAGGTTATGATTTTTGGGGGTTTTATTATATCAATCAATGGCACATAATTAAAAATAATTTTTGTTTGTTTTATAGGGTTTTTAGCTGATTCATAAGCATTAATCCATTGAGATAATAATCCTAATCCTAGAGTTTTGAAGTGGTTACTATTGCGCAACAGTTATATCTGGTGATCATTTTTACCTATGATTCAAGATATAATTTGAGAATACATGGATTTCAAAGGGTAACCGATGAATCAAATATCTACTAAAATCGATCAAAATGAATCATTAACTTATGAAGAAGACTTTTATGAGTGGACGATTGAACAATCTCAAGCATTACGTGATCGCCAGTTAAAATTATTAGATTGGGATAACTTAATAGAGGAGATAGAAGCATTGGGTAGAGAACAACTCCACGCAGTAGAAAGTTATCTAAAGCAGTTAATTGCCCATCGTTTTAAACTAGAATATGTCAATGATGAATATTGTCGTCGAGGATGGCAAAAAGAAATTAATACATTTAAAGATGGAATTGATGATCGTTTAACTAATTCATTGAGACGCAAAATTAATCTCGAAAAAGTTTATCAACGAGCAAAAAGAGACCTATTAATAGATTATCCAGAACTTAAAACAAAGCTACCAGAAACATCACCATATTCTTTAGATGAATGGCTCCAATGACATCCCGACAAGTATGTATTTGTAGGGACATAATAGGATTATGTCCTGATATATTCTCAATGACAACTAATTTTTGTACTGCTATATTTATGCTAAAAACTGGACTAAAGAAGTCAACTTATCCCAAGCAGCCCCACTTTTAAGGATATCTTGAGCCATTTCTACTGCTTGTTGATGAGCGCACCAAGGAACAACATCACCCACCTGTAAAGCTAAAGCAGCATTAACGGCCACCGCATCCCGTTGTGCAGAAGTACCTTTTCCCTGTAAAACATCCGTCAAAATAGTCGCATTTTCCTGCACATTTCCCCCTTTTAAAGCAGTTAAAGGTGCAACAGTTAAACCCAAACTTTGAGGGTTGATTTCCCCTAAACTCACCTCACCGTCTTTTAAAAATGCCACATCAGTAACGTCTCCTAAACCTGCTTCGTCTAGGGTTTCCCTACCATGTAAAACCATTCCTTGAGCAATACCTAATTGATTTAAAGCTTCCGCCATAGGACGAATAAACTGAGGATGATAAACCCCAATAATTTGACCTGTAGGACGTAAAGGGTTAACCAAAGGCCCCAATAAATTAAAAATAGTGCGAACTTTGAGAGTTTTCCGCAATGGTGCAACGTGCTTCATAGCAGGGTGCCAACCTGGGGCAAATAAGAAAGTAATACCCACTTTTTCTAATGCTTCGGCCACCTTTTCGGGTGTAGCTGCTAGTTTAACCCCTAAATATTCTAAAACATCAGCAGAACCGACTTTACTGGAAGCCGAACGGTTGCCATGTTTAGCCACTTTTACCCCGGCGGCCGCAGCAACAAAAGCTACCGCCGTCGAAATATTAAAAGTTGATGCCCCATCCCCTCCGGTACCACAAGTATCAATCACAGGAACATTATGAACTATTGCCGTTTCTTGGAGAGACTGTTGTTGCAACACTCGGGCCATTCCTGCAAGTTCATCCCCTGAAACCCCTTTGCCTTGAAGCGTCACTAAAATAGCCCCTGATAACACAGGGGGAATAGTCTCATTTAACCATCCTTGCATCAGTTGGCCTGCTTGAGTCTGAGAAAGGGACTCACCATCAAGGAGTTGTTGTAGTAAACTTTGGGTAAATTCTAAAGAATCTTGAGTAATCATTATTGATAACTGGTAACTGATAACTGAATTTGACAATATTAGCGAACTAAATGGGAATACTAAGCATAGAGAGTCAATATTGATCCTATGACATCAGCGCAAAAGTCCCGAAGAAGTATTGCAGTCACAGAGACTGGCAAACGCAAACTTAGAGAAGCCCAAAACCGAAGCGGTGGTAAACGTATTACCTATGAAAACATCGAGGAAACCCTAAATTGTCGGGTATCTCGTAGCACGATTGAACGATTTTTTCGCGGTAAAGCCGTGGACATTGACAATGCCATTAGCATTGTAGAAGTGTTGGGCTTAGACATGGAAGAAGTGGTTGATATTGCCATTTACGACAAAATTAGGCTAAGGTAGCCAGGGATATTGCCGAAAATCAGGGGGACGCTTCTCTAAAAAGGCTTGTTTCCCTTCTGCTCCTTCTTCTGTCATATAGTAGAGTAATGTGGCATTCCCGGCCAACTCTTGTAAACCCGCTTGTCCGTCGCAGTCGGCATTAAAAGCAGCTTTGAGACAACGAATGGCGATAGGACTCTTCGCTAATATTTCTGTTGCCCATTGCACCCCTTCTGTTTCCAATTTTTCCACAGGAACCACACAATTAACTAAACCCATATCTAAAGCCTGTTCTGCGTTATATTGACGACAGAGAAACCAGATTTCTCTAGCTTTTTTCTGCCCCACAATACGGGCTAAATAACTCGCCCCAAAACCACCGTCAAAACTACCCACTTTTGGACCAGTTTGCCCAAAAACAGCATTATCAGCAGCGATGGTAAGATCACAAATTAAATGTAAAACATGACCCCCACCGATGGCATAACCGGCTACTAAGGCAATGACTATTTTAGGGAGGGATCGGATCAATCGTTGTAAGTCTAGCACATTTAAACGAGGAACCCCTGCATCATCGACATAACCGGCGTGGCCACGTACACTTTGGTCTCCCCCAGAACAAAAGGCGTATTTTCCATCGGTATGAGGTCCGGCCCCAGTTAGTAAGATGACCCCAATGGTACTATCTTCTCTAGCATCGCAAAAGGCATCGTATAATTCAAAGACGGTTTTGGGGCGAAAAGCGTTGCGTTTATGGGGACGGTTAATGGTTATTTTGGCTATACCATCCGCTTTATGATACAAGATATCTTCGTAAGTTTTGACAATTTGCCAGGTTATTTCCATCAGCTAAGAAAAAATAAGCTTCAACCCTCTATTAAACCATGATTTAAGTTATAAAATTGGGAATGAAATTAAGATAATTTGTCAATCAAAATTTACAAAAATTAAATAAGAATATCAACCTAATGAATACTTAAATTATAAAAAAACTATTAAGAAATGGTATCCTCGATATTATACCTCTAACAAAACTAGATATATTAATAATGACAAGAAAAATCAGCGAACAAAACCTAAAGCTTACTCAAGCAGCACAACTGACTAAACAAGCATCAATATTATACCAACAAGGCAACTATTCAAAAGCTATACTCAAGACAAAAGAAGCATTAGAAATAAGAAAAACTATTTTAGGAAATGAGCATATAAAGGTGGCAGTTACCCTTAATAATCTAGCCACATTATATAATGCTCAAGGGAACTATTCTGAAGTAGAACTACTTCTAAAACAAGCAATTAAACTTTATCAAAAAAACCTGGGAGAAGAACATCCTTCTGTAGCAACTGGACTTAACAATTTAGCTCTTTTATACAATGCTCAAGGAAAATATTCTCAAGCAGAATTCGGGTTTAAACAAGCACTTGAAATCACAAAAAAAAGCCAGGGAGAAGAGCATATAGATGTAGCAACTGCACTCAATAATTTGGCTCTTTTATATAATGCTCAAAAAAGATATACTCAAGCAGAACCTCTTTTGAAACAGTCACTTGAAATCAGAAAAAAGTTACAAGGAGAAGGGGATATAGAGGTGGCGACTGCACTCAACAATTTAGGATTTTTATATAATTATCAACGCCGATATTCAGAAGCAGAATGTCTTTTTAAAGAGGCACTTGAATTTAGCAAAAAACTACTAGGAGAAGAAAATCATTATGTAGCAGGTAGCCTCAATAATCTAGGAACATTATATAATGAACAAAAACGATATTCAGAAGCAGAAACCTTTTTGCAACAGGCACTTATGATTTATAAAAAAATACTAGGAGAAAATCATCCCTATCTTATACAAACCTTTTCTAATTTAGCAACATTATACAATAACCAAGATAAATATGCTCAAGCAGAAATTTTTTATGAACAAGCAATTAAACTCAGTAAAGAACTATTAGGAGAAAATCATCCAAATACAAAAACAATTATGCAACATTATCTATCAATGAAATATCGGATGAGTTAAATTATTAATAATAATTTTGTTCGGCTAGCCTTAATAATCTAGCCACATTATATTCGTCGAGTTGTATTGTTCTTTGAGGTTGTTGAGTAAAACTGCAAATTCTATTTCTCCCGTAGCATCCACTCCTACTAAGGCTTCATCGAGGACTAAAAGACAACGAACAATATGCACTATCTGATATTGATCTTCCTCGTCTCCATCCTACTTTTTTATGAATACCTAGATTTGGGTTGTAATTTTTGACCCAAGCAATAAACGAAGACCACTTATAGTTACCAAAACTGTAGAGCCTTCATGCCCGATTACCCCTAAAGGCATATTAATATTACCTGTAAAGTTGGCTATCAATAAGAGGAGAATAAAAGACAGAGCAAAAGTTATGTTTTGTTTGATAATACGATTGGCACGACGACCAAGGCTAATTGCCTGAGATATTTTTTCTAGGCGATCGCTCATCAAGATTACATCGGCAGTTTCTAAAGCGACATCATTCCCAGCACCACCCATAGCGATACCTACTGTTGCCATAGCAAGTGCAGGGGCATCGTTAATACCATCTCCTACCATTGCTACATTTTGATATTTTCGCTGTAGCTGTCGAATAACTGTCAATTTATCTTCTGGCAGAAGTTCGGCATGAACCATTTCTATGCCAAGGGATTCAGCAACACTATTAGCAGTAACTTGATTGTCCCCCGTTAGTAAAACTATTTGTTCGATCCCCATTTCTTTTAATTCTTGAATCGATGCTACTGCTTCTAATCGAATAGTGTCAGCAACAGCAATCGAACCTATAACCTTTTCAGCTTCAACCACCCAGACAACAGTTTTTCCCTGTTTTTCCAGCCGTTTATTTATCCGAAGGAATTCCGGGTTTAAATGAGACATTTCTTGACGAATAAAAGCCGCTTTTCCTACCTTAACTGTTTTTCCCCCTACTTCACCGACAATTCCTAAACCCGTTTTTGCTTGTACTTGACTGGCATTTTGCAATTGGAAGTTTTTCTGTAAAGCAGCTTGAGTAATTGCCTTGCCGATAGGATGTTCTGAATGAGATTCTAAGGCCGCAGCTAACTTTAAAACCCGATCGCTCTTTTCTCCTACTACTGAAACAATCTCTGCCACCTCTAATTTTCCCGTAGTTAGAGTACCAGTTTTATCAAAGGCGATCGCTTTTATTTTGCCAATTTTCTCTAATTGTCCTCCATTCTTAAAGAGAATTCCCGCTCTAGCACCACGAGCAATTCCTGATAGCAGAGTAGGCATAATTGCAGCCATCAAAGCGCAGGGAGAAGCGACAACTAAAAATATTAAGGCTCGATAAATTGTTGTTTCCCAGTCCCAACTTAATAAAAACGGTGGTAAAATTGCCAACAATAACCCGACTAACACGATAACTCGTGCATAGCTTCGCTCGAATCGTTCAATAAACTGCTGAGACGGGGGAGCTTCAGTTTGTGCTTTTTCTACTAACCGAATCACTCTTTGAATAAGACTGTTTTCAGGTGGTCGAGCTACTTTTACTTTCAAAGCTCCATTACCGTTAAGGGTACCAGCAAAGACTTCATCTCCAACCTGCTTATCTACAGGAATAGACTCTCCAGTAATTGATGCTTGGTTAACATTCGTCCAACCTTCTATAATAATTCCATCAACAGGAATCAATTCTCCTGGTCTAACTAATACTAAATCTCCTATTTGTAATTTGGTGATCGCAATTTCTTGTTGTCGTTCCTCGTCGATGACTATGGCCGTATTTGGTGCAGTTGCCATTAACGAACTTATATTTCGCTCCGTACGCTCCATGGCAATAGTTTCTAAAGCACCGCTAACTGCAAAAATCAGAATCAACACTCCCCCATCAATTATTAAATAATAGTCTTGTTGCCATAATCCTAAAATAGCTGCCCCTAAAGCAGCCACGATCATGAGCAAATCCACATCTAACTCTCGTTCTTTAAATAGAGTCGTTAATCCGTCTTTTGTGCTTTCATAACCGCCAATTACGTAACCGATGGGAAAAATTAACAAAGCAAGACCAATCCAACCCAGATGAAGACTTAACCAACCCAAAAAGATGAGAATTGCACAAGCAGCAGCAGCAAAAGTGTCTGGATACTTCTGTAAAAGTTGATAGAAAGAGAAGTTAGATAGATATCTTGGAGTCATGGACTGAGAAAATCTGATTACTCTTTCAAGATAAACCTTGACATTAATGTTAAAGTCAAGACAATAAATGGCACTTTGCCAAAAACATCAATAATTGCCTTAAATGTCTACTGAATACTTAACTATTAAAAAACTTACGGAGACAGTAGGAGGAGGAATAACGCCCCGCATGGTGCGTCACTATCATCAAATAGGTTTACTACCCGAAGCCATTAGATCCCCGAGTAACTACCGTCTGTATACCCAAAACCATGTCCAGTATCTACGATGGATTGTGGCACTCAAACAACAAGGATTTCAATTAGAACATATCCGCAAGCTACTAGAAAATCAATCAGAACCAGAAGCAAATGTTACGCTGCTCACTCGACTACAGCAGCATTACTATTCGATTATCCAACAGATAACTCGACTACGACAAACAGCATCAGCATTAGAAAGATTACTAGGGGGCGATCACTCTTGTCAAACTGTTCAAGCAAAGACAATTGCCCAAATAAAGCAGTTGAATGTTGATCCCGTTGAGTTAGAGGATGAGTTAGATCCAATGGATTCTCTTTGGAAAGCTTTTGATGACTCGATACTAGCTCACCCAGAAGCGTTTGAAGAATCTCTAGAAAATCTTTTACCCGATTTATCGGGGCGATCTGAAATTGAAGTTGATTTAATTTCTCAACTGGTACTAGCCTGTGGAGATGTAAGTTTGGTGCATTTTCTCAAAATTAGTAAGCAGGCGATCGCTGCTGCTCGCTCCCAACTAAAATCTGGCTGTCAGATCATTGGAGATGTTCAGGCACTCACTGCTATTTTAGATCGTCCTCGTCTTGCCCATCTCGGATGTCGTGTCGACACCTTAATCGACAATCCGCACATCGTCAGTGCTGCCGAAGCTGAACAAGAATTTTTCCATAGCAAACCTTGGCAACAAAAATTACTCCACCTAGAACCTGGCTGTATTATAGTCGTCGGCTATGCTCCATCTATATTAGTAAGTATCTGTCAAGCAGTAAAAAATAGACAATTAAAACCTGCTTTAGTTATTGGGATGCCCGTTGGCTTTAGTCATGCTCCTGCTGCTAAACGCTTGCTAATGGGTTCTGACGTACCTTTTATTACTATTTCAGGAACTTTTGGGGGCGGATTATTAGCAGGAACGGCATTAAATGCGATCGCTCAATCTACAATTGAAAAGCCAAATTGCCACTGTTACTTAGATGTTGCTGATTGAAAAGTTGATCTTAGTCTCAAGTTTCTTTTTTTATTTTTGTCCAGATACTTTTGTCACCAAAAATGTTGATCAAGTAATCGATTCCAGGATAAGTTGTTGTCCAATAGTAATTAGTCCTGGGATATAGAATTCTAAGGAGATATTAATTGTTGTCGAGGGATTGACTGTAAATGTTTGCAGGGTTTGTGATGGTTCACTGGGGGTATTGAGTACGTCTATGATTCGATTATTAAGACGAATTGGACCATTATAAAGAGAACCCACCGATGCAGAAGTATCGTTAGAAGCAAAAGACAGACGAACATTACGAGGAGAATTAGAAGAATTAGTCAAGGTGATAGTTAGATCATATTTATGACCGTAATTACCAAAAGTCTCAAAAGAAGAGTCTCCCAAACGCATTAAGTAATCAGTAGTTTGTTGCCTCGTATTCAATTCTAAGCCTAAATATGATGGTGTAACGGGAATTTCTGCCGTTATTGTCTCAGACCAGAGGGAATGGCGAGAAATTCCCCCTTCTCGGCCTAGTCGTCCCGTTCCTGGACTGACAATTATTCCCTGGGCTGCAGATCGTTGAGAAAGATTGACCGCATCATTAAAATTCCCAGTGGAGGTAATAACGTTGTAGATAAACACACTATTGCTGGCAGTTAGTTCAAAACGACCATCGACCATATTTTTCGGACTTAACCTAATGCGATCGATTTCAGATGCTTTAGCTGGTTGGATATTAATGCCATTAAAGGATACTCTAGGACTGTTATCAAGCCAGTCTCTGGCAACTTGATAACTTTGTCCTTTGCCTCGTCTGGTGGGGGGAGGGGGAAGGGGAAAATCTCTATTATTTAACATCGAACCACTACCGCTTAAAGTTAGTGTACTATTTCCTGGGTTGGTGGCAAGAAGGTGTAAAAACTTATTTCTGGAGGTTTGGTTAATGTGAAATAAATAGATTGCAAAAGAACCACTAAGATTAGTATATCTTCGACTTCCTCGTTCTCCATCCCTGGAGTTTTGCATCAACCACCCATCGCTAGTAAATTGTTCAGGATTATTACTTTTCCAAATGGGGTTTCCTGAAGGTCTACTGGTTAAAGGGATTAAATCATTTTTCGAGAGAATTTCTGAAGGACTAAGTAAGCCACTTTTCCACTGACTTGAATCAATATCAACCATAATTATCTCTTTGATTTTGATAATGAATAATTATTTTTTCCTAAATTATATAACCTCATCAAATAATATCTTCAATGTATCTAAATATATCAATTTATAAGCTCAATATGTAAAATTTTGTAAATAATTAATCTTAAGAGTTAGGAGTTAGGAGTTGAAGTTTTTTCCATGAGAAAAGAAGGGTTTAAGACTCTTGATTTTGAGTAGTTTTTTATAAATTTCCTTATATCGAACTCAGGTTTATAATAATTTAGCATCAAAATAAAACCCTGTTGCTAGTTTTCTATTCCCTCTCAGAAGTAGCTATATTGCTCGAAGTTTTAATATAAAATTATAATTTTATTTTTCAGCAATAACTGTTAGTGTCATGATCTCATTCCAGATTCCTTTAGGGGTTAATCTTGTTTCTAATTCTTGATAATAATCCAGTTTTGCAGCTTCTAATTTTTCTTTTGAAAGGGTTTGAAAAGGAAAGAGATTATTATTATTAACGGGGAAATTAATCATCATTTGCCATTTATTTTTTACAGTTTCCAAATTAACATAATGACCTAATTGATCTTGATGAATTTCTATGTTTTTGAATCCAACACTTTTGAGAAGATTATAACAAGTTTCTTTTGAACCTATTTTTTTGTGCCAATGGGGAAAATTAATGTTATATTTAGGAGCAATTTTACTCAAGGTATATCCTTCAATAAAAGAAGTTTCTGACCAATAATTAAACCCTATTTTACCTCCCAATTTTAGCCAATCATAACAACGATTTAGAAGATTACTAATATCATTAAACATAACCATGGCAGCACAACAACTTATTCTCTCAAACTTTTGCTTAGGTAATTCTAAATTTTCTATATCTGCTTCTAAAAATTCTAGGTTATTTAAGTTTAAAATTTGGGCTTTTTCTTGGGCTTTTTTTAGCATTAATTCGGCAATATCAACTCCGATAACATAACCATAGTCCCCTACTTTTTTAGAACATTCAACAGCCATTAAACCTGTTCCTGTGGCAATATCTAAGACATTTTGCTGAGGTTTAACATCAAGATAACTTAGTAATAAATCAACCAGTTTCGGATGAAAATCACCTTGATCATAAGTGCCACTACGTTGATTATAAAGATTAGCGATCGCTTGTTGATAAGGAGTTAACATTGGCTTATTTTTGACCTAATAGGAAAACAAAACGATCGCAAAATTCTAAGTTAGATAAACTAGCATATTTTTCTGTCATTTCTATTAATCCTTGCTTAAGTTCTTGATCATTAAATCTAGATAATAAAGACATATAACGATTTTTAACCATATTGAAGTAGTTTTCTTTGGGAATAGAAACAGCATATTCTACAAAATTAACTTTAGTTTTAAACCCAATTTTTTCAAAGATATTAACTAAATCATTATAATTGGGTTGTACAGATTCATAAACAGACAAAGCTTGTTGAAATAAAGGATATTCAATAGTAGGAGGAAGCAAAATAATTAATAATATTCCTTGTTCATTTAATCTATCAAATAATCCTTGTAATAATCTTTCTTTGTCATCTATATGATGAATCATTTCTTTAATTAAAATTTTATCGTATTTTCCTGGTTCATTAGCGAATTCTACAGCATCTTGAACCAGAGGTTGATAAGAACTATTTTTTGGTATTTTTGAGAGCATTTTATCAGAAGGATCAACACAAATTATTTTATTTTCTAATTTTATTTGTGAGGCGATACCTTTACTAAAAATACCTGTTCCACAGCCGAGATCAACTAAATTATCTGTAGATTTTAACTGTAAATTTTCAATGATTTTCTTGCTTAAAAATTCAATAAAATCTGAGGAATTTCCCCAAAAATCGTCGTACTGTCTAGCTAATTTTTGATAATGTTCTTGAATAGAATATTTCATAATATTATCTCTTGAAGTATTTTAATGAGACTTCTCGTACCTTGCAATGACAAGTTATACCAAATCCGTACTCTCAAACCTATCTTATTTTCTAGAAGAGGCAGTGGGTAGGAGGCAGCAGGCAGGAGGTTTTTCAAGTTGTAAGCTATGGAATTTAAAAGGGGGTATAGCAAGGGGATTTAGTATTAGATATGTGGAGAGGGATTTAGCATTGCTAAACCCCTACAGACTGTCAACAATAACAAGTAGTTTTATAAAGCGTCTTTAATAACATCAACTAAGCTAGTTCCTCCCCAAATAGCAACCATAATAATAGAAGTAGAAAGAACAGCAGCAAGACAACAAATAACCAACCCTCCTAAACTAATAAAACCATCGTCTTCTTGTAGTCCAAAAGCCGTTACAAAAATACCGATCGCAGGTAAAGTATTAGTTCCAGGAATAGGAATCATCATAGAAATGGACATTAAAGCGATGGCAACTCCAATAATAATTCTGCCAGGAAAACTGGTACAAATATAGCTCATTCTGGGACGAGTTAAGGCTTCAATTTTTTTTAACCAAGGATTACCTTTTTTAAGAAAAGCTTGGACAGTTGTTAACTTCATTGATCCTTTCATCATTTTTTGAGGAAGCCAAGGAATTTTTGAGCCTGCAATCAGTTGAATAGCCAACAAAAACATCAAAATTCCAAAGGGAATAGAATAACCAGGTGCCGGAACTGGTAAAGCAGAAGGTAAGGCTAGAATGACGAATAAAAAGCCAAAAACCCGTTCTCCAGCTAACTCTAAGATATCAATTAATTTTATATCTGAGGAGCGTTCTTCCTCAAAAAAATAACGATGTAATTCTACTGATAATTTTGCCATAATGGTGTTATTGGAAAATTTAAAAAGATTGAAAATCAATATACCATACAAAAAAGGGGTAGGAATGACCTACCCGAAAATACTTGAAAATTAAAACAAAAACACTAGATACACAGTGTTATTTGCCGTCAGTCTTATTGAAATTAAGTTCCAACAGTCCAAGAATTGATGTATTCTTCTTGATCGGCGGTTAAAGTATCAATTTCAATGCCCATCGCTTTCAGTTTTAAGCGAGCAATGTCTTTATCCACTTCTTGAGGAATATTGTAGATACCGGGTTCTAATTTACCTTTATTCTGTACCAAGTATTCGCAAGCAAGAGCTTGGTTAGCAAAACTCATATCCATTACCGCGCTGGGGTGTCCTTCAGCAGCAGCTAAGTTGATTAAACGACCTTCTCCAAGGACAACAATAGCTTTACCATTGGGTAGAGTATATTTTTGAGTAAAGTTACGAACTTCCTTAACGTCAGAAGCTTTTGCACCCAAAGATTCTAAGTCAATTTCAATATCGAAGTGACCAGAGTTACAAACCATCGCTCCGTCTTTCATAACTTCAAAATGTTCGGGACGGATAACGTGCTTGTTACCGGTTACAGTGATGAAAATATCTCCTTGTTGAGCAGCTTCGGCCATGGGCATAACACGGAAGCCATCCATAGCAGCTTCAATGGCTCTTACAGGGTCAATTTCTGTAACAATTACATTAGCACCGAGGCCACGGGCGCGCATTGCTACCCCTTTACCACACCAACCGTAACCAGCAACTACAGCAACTTTACCAGCTAAGAGGACGTTGGTGGCGCGGATAATACCGTCAAGGGTAGATTGACCGGTTCCGTAGCGGTTATCAAAGAAATGCTTGGTATCAGCATCGTTAACGTTCATGGCAGGGAAGGTGAGAACCCCATCTTTCAGCATCGCTAAGAGGCGAACGATACCGGTGGTGGTTTCTTCGGTGGTACCGATGATATCTTCCATCTGATGTTGACGCTCTTTGATCAAAGTCGCAACCACATCACTACCATCATCAATGATAATGTTGGGGCGATGGTCTAAAGCTATTTGAACATGACTATGATAAGTTGCGTCGTCTTCCCCTTTTTTAGCATAGACAGGGATACCATAATCAGCCACTAAACAAGCAGCTACATCGTCTTGAGTAGATAAAGGGTTACTAGCGATGAGTAATGCGTCTGCACCACCTGCTTTAAGAGCAATTGCTAAACTAGCGGTTTCAGTGGTAACGTGGCAACAAGCGGTCAAACGAATACCAGCAAAAGGCTTTTCTTTAGCAAAACGTTCTTGAATCTGGCGCAACACAGGCATTTCACGAGCAGCCCAGTCAATGCGTTGTCTTCCTTGAGCAGCAAGATTTATGTCTTTGATATCGTATTTAGGTTTTGTTGGGGTTGCAACCATAGGAGGACTTGTCCTTTATTAAATTTACGTACTAAAACTTTAGTTTAGCTTACTTTCAGCCTTTTTCGTTTTTTTCACTTAAAGGAGGAACGTCCTCAGCAGACTGTGCAAGGGTTATATTTTTGGACTTGTTACCATTGATCTCGTCGTTAACAAGCTTGGTGTAATGGGAGTCCTAGAGGCAATATTCAACAATAAACAATGGACAACCAAGATCCTTAATTTTACCTTTTCTTAAGAGGAAAAATGCCCTATCCTGAATTAAGTGAAATTCATGAGGTGTGATGGCCTAGAGCCTTGCCCTTAAATCATTCTCAGGAGTTGCTTGTGTCTGATCCCAAACCCACCGTTTTGGTTACAGGAGGAGCCGGATATATCGGGTCCCATGCTGTTTTATCTTTACAAAAAGCTGGCTACAATGTCATTGTCTATGATAACCTTTCCTATGGCCATCCTGAAATTGTCAAAGATGTTTTAAAGGTTGAATTAATTGTTGGTGATACCAATGATCGCACCCTATTAGATGAGATATTTTCTAGTAGAAATATTGCTGCTGTCATGCACTTTGCTGCTTTTATTGCTGTGGGAGAGTCGGTGAGCAATCCGGCTATTTATTATCAAAATAATGTGGCAGCAACTTTAACTTTATTGGAGGCGATGATAGCTGCTAATATTAATAAGTTTGTCTTTTCTTCTACCTGTGCTATTTATGGGATGCCCCAAGAAGTTCCCATGACAGAAAAGCATCCTAATAGCCCGTTAAATGCTTATGCTTCTAGTAAATATATGGTAGAAAAAATTCTCCAAGATTTTGATCGAGCTTATGACTTAAAGTCTGTTGTATTCCGCTATTTTAACGCTTCAGGGGCTGATACTTCTGGGGATTTAGGGGAAGATCATAACCCAGAAACTCATTTAATTCCTCTCGCTTTATTAACTGCTTTAAAAAAAAGAGATAATCTCTTTATTTTTGGGACAGATTATGAAACACCTGATGGTACTGCTGTTAGAGATTATATCCATGTCAATGATTTAGCATCGGCCCACGTTTTAGGATTGGACTATCTTTTAAATGGAGGTCAAAGTGAAATGTTTAATCTAGGTAATGGCAACGGATTTTCTGTTAGGGAAGTTATTGAAATGGCCAAGAAAGTAACAGGGGTAGATTTTTTGGTTAAAGAAAGCGATCGCCGTCCTGGAGATGCCCCAATCTTAGTAGGAAGCAGTGAAAAAGCTAGAAATATTTTAGGCTGGAAACCTCAATACTTTGAGCTTGAAACCATTGTTAATGATGCTTGGCGATGGCACAAAAAACGTCATGGTCAATCCTAAATATTGAGTTTAAGTTAATAAAAATTAGAAGATTTATCTAAAATGATTCAAAATAATCAAAAATTAGAAACGATTTTAGTACAGATGGGAGAAACTATTATTGCTACTACCGAAACTATGGAAAGTTTAGCTGCAAAAATGGAAAATCTTGTTGAACAAGTGCAGGAACAAGAACAACAAATACAGCAACAAGGTTATCAAATTTTTGCTTTAAGTGAGTCGATCCAAAACCTGGTAGATGCTCAAACAGAGTCTAGAGACCAACTAACACAATTAACTTATTTAATTCATACTTTAGTTAATTGTTTAAATCAGCAAGAATAACACCCCATTTTTAATGTGGGGTCTGATTACAAAACTATTCAAATATTTAAACAATGAGGAACTTGAAATGAGAAATTATTCTCCCAAAAAGTATCTATTTTCTTCCCTATCTTTTCTGCAAATTTTAGTTAACTTATTTTTAATAGGTTGCGCTGAAACTAAAATCTCTCAATGTCGAAAAATTATAATTTTGACCCAGAAAATGGCTGAAGAAAGCGAAAATTATCGTCAAACAGAAGACAGACAGAAAGTTTTACAAGTAGCTGATATTTTTGAAGAAACTTCCCAACAAATGAAACAATTAAAAATTGAAGACGAAAATTTACAAGAATATCAAATTGGTTTTGCTGATATTTATCAAGGAAATGCCGATACAACTCGTCAATTTGTAGCTGCTTTGAATGATAAAGATATTGATAAAGCTAGGTTAATGCAGCAACAGGTTCAACAACTGGGTAAAAAAGAACAAGAGTTGGGAGCAAAAATGAAAGATTATTGTCAAGATAATTAATAATGGATAATGGATAATGTAGAATGACAGAAAAAATTAATTCTATATTGTAGATTCTATATTATTGTCCCATTTTTATTAACTTAGATTATAGATATTTATATTCTAGGAGTTAACATTCCTTAACCCCTACCCAAATGTTTTATAGGGGTCAACGGCCGTTGACCAAACATTGAACATTGAACTGCCGACCCACCTCGAATTCAATTCGAGGTGGAAAGCGGCAGTGCATTCCGCACATTGAACATTTTGGTTTCAAGTCTCTCCCTTTAGGGAGAAAGAAGTTTGGGAGAGGTTTCAAGCCTACTTCCAAACGAATGATAAATGATAAATGAAATGACCCCTACTTTAGGAAATTGATATTATAATAACTCTCTTAACCGTTCATCTTGCCAATAACTATTAAATATTTCGTTATTTTTAGCAAGATCAAGTATGGTATTAGGGGCAATATCAATGGCTTCTAATAAGCAGTTAATCGCTTCATCATTGTTATTTAAAGCTCCATGACAATGACCTTGATAATACCAAGCATATTGATCATTTGGTTCTGCATCTAAGGCTTTTTGATAACAATTAATTCCCTCATCAAAACGGTTTAATTTTTGGAAAATTTTTCCCTTTTGATACCATGACCAATAATCACGGGGTTTAATTAATAAGGCTTTTTCGTAGTTGCTTAAAGCTGTTTCTAACTCTCCTTGATGGCGTAAACAGTCTCCCTTGCGATACCATGACCAATAATCATTCGGTCTGATGGCTAACGCTTGATCATAAGATGCGATCGCTTCGGAATATTTTTCCCACAAACGATACGCTTCGGCGATACGATATTGCGCCCAATAATCGTTAGAATAAATCAATAAAGCCTTTTTGAAACAGTTAATGGCGTTTTGGTACTCTTTTAACTCTTCAAGATGCACACAGCCTTGATCGTACCAAGACCAATAATTATTTGGTTCTATGGTAGCTGCATTTTCGTAGCTGACGACAGCTTCTTCGTAACGTCCTAACTCTTCTAATGTCATACCCTTTTTATACCAAGCCCAATAGTCATTTGGATAATATTCTAAGGCTTTTTCGTAACACATTAACGCTTCCGAGAAAAGTTGGTCCATACGGAATCTATTTCCCTGTTGATACCAACTTTGATAACTGTCGGGACGACATTCTAAAGGACGGTAAATAGTCGCTTTGATCTCTATCATGGCTAGGTCAGGAGATGATACTTGTACTATATGACAATTTATTAAGAATTTATGTAAAACTTACATTGAACAATTCAAAAATAACACAATAGCTTATTAGTTAACAGTGATCAGTTAATTTTGTAGAACTAACTAGATAAAATGTCTTATGTTACCTTCAGATTTATTAATGTATCGTTACAGTGGAGATACTATTATCCCTAAACGTTTACCTTTAAATGATAGCACAATCGGTTTAGCGGCTGAGGAAATTGATTGTTTTTTAAACTGTGTCGATCAAACCCAAAAACAGTTAAATGAAAAATTGTCAGAATTAGAAGGAGATAACCCTAATTATCGGGTAAAAAGAGGGTTGGCACACTTATTAAAAAATCATTTCTCTACCTTTGAAATTGTTAGTCCCCTAGAACCAAAAGAATTAAGAAAAAAAGTATTTAGTCGTTCTGCTGAATCCTTACCTATTCCACAAAATAGACCGAAAATATTGGAAAAAATAGCTAGTTTACTAACAGAAGAATTAAAAAGAGAAGTATTACCCAGTGAAATTGAAAGGGGATTATATGCAGACTTACAAGAAAATAGAATTTTAACCAGCTTTGAACCACCGGAACCAGAAACCTTAATCCATCGCTACAACATCTCACAAATTCAGGGAGTTTTTTACCGTTCTAATTATATTGTTATTAATGCTCATCGTAACGATCCTGGGGAATATAAATTGTTATTTCGTTATTTAAAATTGTTTCAATTAATGGCCTATATTGAAGGTGATGCTGACACAGGTTTTACCATTACTATTGATGGCCCAACCAGTTTATTTAAACCTAGTACCCGTTACGGTTTATCCTTAGCAAAAATGATTCCTGCATTACTTCATGTCAGTAAATGGAGTCTAAAAACCAAGTTACAAACCAAAGATTCTTATACAGGAGGAATCAAAAATAGTTATTTTAATTTAGACGATCATTGTGGTTTAGTAACCCATTATTCTCGCGGAAAAACCTACGATAGTATGTTAGAAGAATCATTTGCAAAACGATGGGAAAAGTTAAAAACTGATTGGAAATTAGAGCGAGAAGTTGACTTAATTCCTATTCCTGGAAGTGTTATGATTCCTGACTTTAGATTAGTGCATCCCGATGGGAGAGATTATTTATTAGAAATTGTGGGTTATTGGCGACCTGAATATTTAAGAAAGAAGTTTTATCAAGTGCAAAATGCTGATAACGATAACATTATTTTAGCTGTTTCTGAACGTTTAAATTTAGAGAAAGCAGGAGTTGATTTTAATGATACTCCCGCAAAAGTTATCTGGTTTAAAGATAAGTTGAATCCTAAAAATGTTTTGTCTTTATTGGAATAAAATTAATGATAAGTTCTATGTAATTTAAAAGTAAAAAACGTAGTTTATTTTAATGGAACAAAATCGAATCCTGTACGGCTTTTTGAACCAGGCGTAATGGTGATTAAAATAGAACCACCATTACGATCGCCGGATGGTAAAAATCTTACTTCATCTGCTGCTCCTTCAACGGAAAAATTAGTACTGGATAGACTTTTTTGAATAGTTTGGCGATCGCTATTTCCTTCTTTTAGAGCGGCCACAATAACCATTGTTGCGTCATAAGCAGAAGCTGTGCGCCAATTTACATCGCCACCCCATATTTGTCTTGCTTGGGTGATAAATCCATTACCATTATCTTCTACTCCTTGAGGGTGCCAGGGAACGGCTAAAACCATCCCTTCTACAGTCTTTTGTCCTTCTTTGAGTGTTTCAAAGGTATAAAGGGAAGCACTTCCTAACAGCAATAAACGATTTTGATTAGCTTGAGCAATACTAATTCCTGCTTTAATATTATTCACCGTTGGAATTAATAATAAACTATCTGCACCTTGAGCGATCGCTTGGTCAACTTTATCTAAAGAATTTAAACTTTTATCGGCTAAATCACAGTTAATTTCTATTACTTTGCCACCATCGGCAAAAATAGCTGAAGTGAATTCTTCTTTTAGGGATATACTATATTCTGCACTGGAATCAAAACAGATAGCAACATTGGTTTTTTTTGCAGTATTAATGAGGTAACGAGATAGTTGATCTGCTTGGAAACGAATACTGGGAACTGTACGAAAAATATAGTCTCCTAATGTAGATATTTTCTTAGCATCACTTGTGGGAGAAATCATCACTAATTGACTATTTTGATATACTGGTCCGGCCCCTAATGTAGCATCACTGGAATTATGACCAACTACTGCTAAAATACTATTATCTTTTACTAATTTTTGGGCAACTTCTGCGGCTATTTCAGGGTTATTATTATCATTAATAATGGCAATTTGTAGAAATTTTCCGTTAATTCCGCCCTGTTCATTAACTTTATTTTGTACTTGGGCAACCCCTCTTAAAATTTCTTTAGCTATGTTTAAATTACCACCAATGGAACTACGGCAATTTTTATAGGGTTGTTTTTTGCAGCTTGAGCATTGTTTAAATAAATGAGGGCTTCTGGATCATTAGGTTGGAGTTGTAGAGAGGTTTTAAATTGGGAGATCGCTTGTGAATAATTTCCTTCTTTAAATGCCTCAATCCCGGCTTTTTTTTGTGGAGTATCATCCTCAGCAATTAATAATTCATTTCCTATACTTACAGTAGATTGATTATTAATGGTTTGTGTTGGTTTTGGACTATTATTTGTGGTAATATTTCCTTCTTTTCCTCTTGTAAAATACCAATAACCTGCTCCTAAAATAGTAGCGGTTATGATTAAAGATAAGATGAGAATTTGGGTTTCTTTTTTTTGAGTCATGGAAGATCAACTAAGTCAGCATTCATAAGTCAGTAGGGACTTAATATTATTAAGCCCTTACCTAAGCATTGCTGCTATTTATTTAGTATAATATAAAATAGAAATTGTTGCTTTAATTAATTAGATTTACCCTTGAAAAATAACATTGATTTAACTTCTAATGAGTCTGTTGCTAACCTGTCAATAAAATTAGAGGAACTGCGGAATAGTTTACGGCCTGGACAACAACAATTAGCCAGTTGGACAGGGGGAAAAATGGCAATTTCTGCGGTTCCTGGGGCGGGGAAATCCCACAGTCTTGCCGTAGCTGCTGCTATGATGATAGCAAAGTATCAACTACACCCTAGAAACCAGTTAATTATTGTTACTTATACTCGCTCTGCTGCTGCTGGAATTAAGGCCAAAATCAAGGAACGTCTCAAGGAGTTAAAGATACCTCAAACGGGGTTTATGGTACAGACTTTACACGGTTTGGCCTTGAATATTGCTACTCGTAACCCTGACTTATCTCAACTGAATTTAGAAACATCAACGGTGATTATTCCTACTCCTAGTCACCGGGTAATTCGTAGTTCCGTTGAAAGGTGGATTAGTGGCAATCCTCGGCGTTATCAACTATTATTAGAAGGTTCAGAATTTGATGGAGAAGAAACGGAAAAATTACGCCGTCAATCTGTGTTAAGAACGGAAGTTTTACCTAAACTTGCTCATACTATTATCCGAGAGGCCAAAAGTTCAGGATTAAGACCAGAAAAAGTGTGGGAATTAAGTCATTATTCCCAGAAACATTATGATATTTTGGCTGTTGCTGCCGGGTTATATGAACAATATCAAACCGTTATGCGATCGCTGGATTTTATTGATTACGATGACATGATTTTAGGGGCGTTAAATGTTCTAGAAAATCAGAAAATTAGACAAGTATGGCAACAACAAATATTTGCAGTATTTGAAGATGAAGCACAAGATTCTAGTCCTTTACAAGAACGATTAATTTCTGCTTTAGCAAGTAAGGAAAATGATTGTAATTTAATTCGTGTGGGTGATCCTAATCAGGCGATTAATTCTACATTTACTCCTGCTGATCCTGTTTATTTTAATTGGTTTTGTGAGATTTGCAAGAGTCAAGATAAATTAGCAGAAATGACTCAAGCTGGACGCAGTAGCAAGATTATTATTGATGCAGCTAACTTTGTTTTAAAATGGGTGAATCAGCAGTGGCAAATTGAAGCTAAAAAACAAGATCAAAAACAGCTTATTTCTGATATTCAAGAAGATAAAAAAGAAGTTATTCCCTTTCGCTTACAAAATATTGAAACCGTTAGCAAAGATGATCCTCAACCTAATGCTAACCCCGAAGCAGTTGGGGAAGGATTAGAACTTTATTATCCCGATGATATTTATCACACAGTTGAATTAATTCGGGAAAGAATTATTGAATTATTAAGCAAAAATCCTGACCATAATGCAGCTATTTTAGTCAGAGAAAATCGTCAAGGACGTTTCCTAGCTGAAAACCTGAAAGATTTACCAAAAAAACATAAAATAAGGGTCTATGAAGTAGGAGAATCAGAAAGATTTTCTCAGATTCCTAGCGAAATTTTAAACCTATTACAATTCATAGATAGACCCCATTCTCCCGACTATCTAAAAAATGCCTTAGAAATATTACAAAATAGGGGTTTAATTCCCTCACAAGACCTCAATATTTTAGCTACTTATCCTGAAAATTTTCTTTATCCTAGTCCCTTAATTCCTGAACAGAAAAAACCAGTATTAGAAGCACGTCGTTATTGTTGTAATCTCCTCCAAGCAAAATTAGAATTACCAGATTATCAACTGATTCCCTTCTTAGGAATGACCTTAAAATATACAGGTGCAGAATTAGCGACAGTTCAGAAACTTTCTGATAGAATTAGTCAAGAATTAATTGGCAAATTTTCTTTAAAAAGTATCTTAAATGTTCTCAGAGAAATCATTAATTCAGAACAGTTTGAAGGGATAGAAGAAGACAGCGAAGAACGTTATACAAGAAAGAATCAAGTAACCATTATTACCATGCACAAATCAAAAGGTTTAGACTGGCATTATGTGTTTCTTCCTTTCCTCCATGAAGACGTTTTACCCGGTAATCCTTGGGTTCCCACTGCTGCAAAATTTTTAGGAGAATTTACTTTAGCAGAAGTATCTCGCGCACAAATTCGTGCTGCGGTTCATCATCAATATATTAACCCAGAAAATCCTTTAATTATTCCTAACCCAGATGATGCGTGGCAAGAAGCACAACAACTGAAAAAAGCCGAAGAATATCGCTTACTTTATGTGGCAATGACTCGTGCAAAACGTCTTTTATGGATGTCTGCTGCAAAAGAAGGCCCCTTTCGTTGGAGTGTTTTTAAAGCAGATACAAGCATTAATTTACAGAGTAAAAAACCTTGTCCTATTTTTCCTATTTTAAGGAAACAATTTCCTAATTCTGTTATTGAATATTTATTTTAAATATAGAATATTCGTTCTTTTTTTCACTGTTATTACACAGAAACGAGGAATCTCATTAACTTATGGTAAAGTTTCTGATGTAATTGATTCTATTTTTGCCAATACTTATTGCTAGAAAGGGGTTTTGTCCTCAAGATACAAACCTTTTTTATCCTTTTAATATGGGATAGTTAGAATGAAATAACTAAAAACCGTCTATAATAGATGGAATGAATGATCCGACCATAGCACAACTCAAACGTTTATACCTGCTAAGTTATACATTAACCAATGTTATGTTTCAACCTATCCATATTATTCGTCTCGATGAACGAGATCAGAATTTATTTATCTTAGCAGGACATCAAGAAAACATTGAAATTGTTATTACCCCGAATGGAGAAGTATTCTAATGAAATCTGTCAATTATACTAATATGACTAATCAAGAACTCAAAAAATATCTGCTTGAACATAAAGACGATAAAGAAGCTTTTTATGCTTATTTAGATCGCAAAAAACAACAACCTAAACAAGTAATGATTGGGATTGATGAGTTAGATTCATTAACTCCTGAACAACAAATTTCATTAATTACTGAACGTCTTCAAGAAAAATTTACACTTTAGCTTTCTTAATCTTGTAAGGTGGGCATTTCAGAAAGTAGGGTGGGTTAGAAGGCTATAATTTAGGTTATTACCAGAAGATAAAAATACTTCGTAACCCACCATCTTAGTGAGCATAAATAGGAAAATATAAACTAAATTTTAGGGTAATATTTCAACAGTTTTGAGAAAAAAGTACAGTCAATTATATATTGAAAATGGTGGGTTACAGCGCAGATAAAAACTTATGATTTTTTCAGAAAAATTGATGCTGCGCCTAACCCACCCTACGGAATGTGTTAGAATATGTCATATAAATTCAAGAATTTTGCATCATGTCTCAAGATTTAATTGCTAACCTTGCTAATGCTTTTGAACCGGTTCCTTTACCTGCTGGTAGTGATTTATATGTAGATTTGACTGAGTTTAGAGCAGATGCAAATATTTATAGAGACTTAGGAAAAAAAATTATACAATCGCCTCAAAATAAACATACTTATCAATTGTATGCTGGACATCGTGGGGGAGGGAAGTCAACGGAGTTATTAAGACTTAAAAAATATCTGGAAGATAAAGGTTGTTTTGTAGTCTATTTTGCCGCAGATCAAGAAGATATTGATCCAGAAGATGCTCAATATACAGATATTTTAATCGCTTGTACTCGTCATCTTCTCGAAGAATTAAAAGAAGCTAATTCTACACCATTAAAAAATTGGTTAAAGGAACGTTGGCAAGATTTGATTGATTTATCCTTAACGAAAATTGAGATAGGAGACGCTACTTTAGAAACGGGAGATTTAATTAAGTATTTTGGAAAGTTGTCTGTTGCTATTCGGGGAATTCCTAGTGAACGACAGAAAATTAGAGAGAAAATTAATCCTCATACCGCTACATTGTTAGATGCTTTAAACGAATTTATTGATAATGAGAAAAAACCTTTGCCTCAAGATAAAAAATTGGTGATGTTGGTGGATAATTTAGATCGCATTGTTCCTATCATGCGCGGAGAAGATAAAAATAATCATGATGAAATTTTCTTGGATCGTGCTGAACAACTAAAAAAATTAAAATGTCATATAGTCTATACTATTCCTATTTCTATGGTCTATTCTAATCGTGCTAATGATTTACGAGAGTCCTACGATGGGGATCTTATGGTATTACCTATGATTCGGGTTTATGATGTTAATAATAATCCTTATGATCCAGGAATTAAGAAAGTTCAGGAAATTATTAGTAAAAGAATTAAGCAATTTTCACCAGATCAAAACTTAGAAAGCGATATATTTGAAAGCAAAGAATTGCTTGATAATTTATGTTTAATGACTGGGGGCCATGTGCGTAATTTGATGTTATTGATGGACTCTGCTTTTAATTATATTGATGATTTACCTATTACAAAAAGAGCAGCACAACGAGCAATTACTCAAGCAAGGGATGTTTACAGGAGAACAGTAGAACATGAACAATGGCCATTATTGGCAAAAGTTCATGAAACCCATCAAATTCAAAACGATCAAGAACATCGTAAACTATTATTTAATCGTTGTGTTTTACAATATAGTTATTACGATGATGATGAGGAGTTGATTAGTTGGTATGACGTGCATCCCCTAATCCTTAAAATTTCTGAGTTTGTTGAACAGTTGAGTAGTTAGCAGTCATCAGTTAAGCAGTTACCAGTTAAGCAATTATCAGTCATCAGTTAGCAGTTAACAGTTAAGTTTATTTCTGATTTTTATATGACAAGTTCATCTAAAAACAACAATTTAATGATTGATTCATCTCCTTCTGAACAGTGGGAAGACGCACCAATAACGCGAGAAGAATCTTATCAAGCGTTGCGACGTTCTTTGCGACGCAAAAAAGGCTTTAATTTATTGTTTGTGCGTTGTTCTCCCATACAAGGAAAGCAAATTATTGAACAAATAAATAAGGATTTACCACAGAAAAAATCTGCTACTCTCAAACTAGATTCAGAAACAGATAATATCTACGAGAAAATTATTAATATTCCTGATTATCAACAGCTTAATATTTTGTTTGTCTGTGGATTAGAAACGGCGTTATTACGGTACGAAGAAGCAGAAAGCGAAGGTTATCAACTGCCTAGTGAAAGTCCTGTTTATGGGGGAACTTGGGCTGGTATTCCGAGAATTTTGGGTTATTTAAACCTCTCCCGTGAACGGTTTTATCAGCAATTTTCCTTTACTATTGTTTTCCTCTTACCAGAATTTGCCTTGCGTTACTTTATCAAACGCGCGCCAGATTTTTTTGATTGGCGATCGGGACTGTATGAATTTCCTACTGATAAAGATACCTTAGAACAGGAAGCTTATCGTATTGTTTATCTGGATAGCGATCTAGAAAAATATAAACAGTTTACTCCACAAGAAAGAGAGGAAAAATTAGCAGAAATTAAAGCTTATTTGACTGACTCCCCTAACCTTGATCCCATCAGAAAATCAGAACTTTGGTTGATAAAAGGTTTAATTCATGCAAAACAAGCAGAATATGAAGCAGCGATCGCATGCTACGACAAAGCATTACAGTTGAAACCAGATTATCATCAAGCTTGGTATAACCGAGGCATAGATTTAGGTAAGTTAGGAAGGTTGGATGAAGCGATCGCATCCTATGACAAAGCATTACAGTTGAAACCAGATTTTCATCAAGCTTGGAATAACCGAGGGAATGCTTTATATGACTTAGGAAGGTTGGATGAAGCGATCGCATCCTACGATAAAGCATTACAGTTGAAACCAGATGAGGAACTATATATTAATAATCGTAATAACGCATTAAAGGAAAAAGAAAATAGATGAAAAAATAAACATTGAGATACAATGAATTACTAATCATATAACTTATTCAGAACACAGCAATGATTGAATTATATCCTCAATTTTTAACAAAGAATGGTCAAGAATTTGTCTTGTTACCTTCTGAAGAATTTACGACTATTCAAAAACTATTAGAAAATTTAGAAAAATTAGAAGCAAAGAAATCTTAGATATTATTCAGTATATAGATCAAAAATAATCACCATTAACTTTATTTTCATCAGGATAAATAATATAAAACCTTTGCCTCTTGCATTACCTGATCGCGAAAATAAATACTTAATTCTGACGGTGTTCTTAAATCAACTTTATGCCAATTAATTATAGCAGATAACTCTCTTTCCATTCTTGCTAAAGTAAAGAAACTAGGGGTTTTTCCTGTTTCAAACTCCACTAAAAAATCAACATCACTCTTATCTGTAAAATCTTCTCTTAATACCGAACCAAATAAAGATAATTTAGCAATATAATATTGTTGACAAAAAGCTGACAATGTGTGTTGACAAATAGCAATCGGTAGATTTTTATTCATTATAATTTGTCTCCTAATATTTCGATAACTGGGGTAGAAACCGGCACAGAAGCAACTTGATAAACTTCTTGATTAAAAACATTCTGGACAATAAATAACAAAACAAAGCTAATAACAGCAGCAATAATAGGAGTTGTGATCCAACCCGAGGCAATACCCCCTAGAACCCCCCATTTAACTTGTCTAACCCCTTTTATGCCTTTTAAAAGAGCAATACCAATAACTGCACCCACCACTGCTTGAGAACTAGAAACAGGAATGAGAGGAATAGGAGGTAAACCCAAACTAACCACAAAATTTGACAATTCTTGGGAGGAAAAAGTAAATAATACTAAAGAATTAGCCAAAACCACCACTAATGCACCCACAGGAGATAAAGTCATTAAACTACCACCCACCGTCATCATCACCTGCTTAGAATAGGTGAACACTCCAACAGCAATGGCGATCGCTCCTAATAAAAATAATTGTTCTACTGCGGATATATCAAAAATTCCCGCAATTTTTAGGTTTTCAAAGGGAGAAGAAGGGACAAAAACCCCCATTACATTACCAATATTATTCGCTCCCAAAGTATAAGAACCAAACGCACCAACAATAATTAAACCCCAACGAATATTACTATCTAAACTCAAAAGATGGGGTTTAGTATTATCAATCAAAAGTACAACTAACTTATAGATAACTGCCGCAAATATAGCCGCCAAAATAGGACAAGCTATCCATGTCCCCATAATTTTGATTAAATCATTAATATTGGTGGGGGAATCACTAAACCAGTTCCAACCCACAATCGCCCCTACAACGGCTTGAGAAGTGGATACTGGCAGTCCTAACTGAGTCATCCATAAAACCGTTATAGCAGCAGCTAAAGCAACGGTAAAGGAACCTGCTAAAGCATTGACTGCACCTAGTTTTCCCAGTCCTCCGGCTGCCCCGGCCCCTGCGGTTACTGAACCAATAATAATAAAAACACTACAGATAACCGCAGCAGTGGAAAAACGAATCATGCGACTCCCCACAGCAGTTCCAAAGACATTGGAAGCATCATTTGCTCCTAATGACCATCCCAAAAATAAACCACTAGAGAGAAAAATAAAAGTGCTAATTAGGTCCATAAACTTAATCTAACTAATCTGACAAGTTAAGCTATGATAACTATAAAGTGCGTTGAATTGCATAAATATCTAACTCATCTGCCACATTTTCAGCGAGATCGGCAATAGCATCAATAGCGTTTACAATATCTCGTAAGTTTATTTTTTCGGAGAATTTATAGTCAGTAGCAAAAATTTTCTTCTTCAAACTAATAGCAATTTTATCAGCCTCAGATTCATAAACTCTGACTTGATAAGTATGGTCTTTTACCGACTTAGGATCACGGAAAAAATTACGAGCAGCAATAATTACTGTTTCTATACTTTTCACAACAACTTGCACTAAATCTAAAAATTCTTTTTTCCCAAGTTCATTATCTGTCTCTTCTATTTGTGATTCTATGTCCTTGTTTTGATCTCGTTCAATCATTAAGTCTTGAAAATTTTTCCCCATTTGATCCAGAAGAGAAAATAAATCCGTCAATAGTCTCAGAACATCGGCACGAAAATCAGGGATTAACATTTCACTATAGAGAACATTAATAATGGAACGTTGTAAGTCTCTACATCTTTGTTTGAGTTCAATAATTTGTGATAGTTTTTCCTCGCAAGTTTCACAGGTATTTCTCGTTTCAAGAAAAGCACTAATTCCCCTTTCAAAATAAATTGCACCTTCTGCTACTTTATCGAGAAATTCGTCAATTTGCCCTTCTAATAATTTTGTCTTACCAAATAAAGCGGGTGTTTCTTTAGACATAAGTTAAATTAATTTCAATCAATACGTATATTTTATCGTCTCTTATTTTCAAGTTTTTAGCAAGTTACTCATTTAATTTTACTATCGTAATCTTTCTTGTAACCTTTCAAAAACCAACTCTCCATCTCTTACATTTCCTTGTTTAACATCTTCTAATCCTAATGCTATTTTTTGTTTTAATTCTTCTAAGCGTTTCTGATCATTTTGCTGATTAATAATTTCAAGAATTGTCAATGCTTCTTTAATTACTTGTTCAACATCCTGATAGTTACCTCTAGCTATTTGAGATTGAATAAACTTTTCTTGTTCAGGACTTAAGGTAATATTCATAGATTAGATAACCTCGTGATCATAATTATAATGACTGTAGGGACTTAATAACCAATAACCAATAACTGATCACTGGTAACTGGTAACTGATCACTGATAAAATTAAGCCCCTACATCAGTTATATTTAAACAAAATTAGTCGGATCTTGATCCCGTCGATGTTTAACAGGAATAGGTACACCTTGGCGATCGCCTGCTAAACTAGCAGTAGTTTCTAATGCGTCCCGTAACCGTTTTCCTGCATAGATAGACATATCCCGTGGAACATTAATTCTATCCCGTAAATACCGTAACGCAACATCAGATCCCTTGGGAGGTTGACAGGTTTCCTCTGTCATCATGGTAGTTAATGCACAACGTAACGCTTCATCGAACACCTTCTCTTTTCCAGGGTTAACCCGAATAATATTCTCACGATGTTTAATCACCCGTTGTAAAGCTTCTTGACGAGAGTTTTCGGGTTCAACATACATCACATCAGGTAAACCAAACCAGGGACCATTATCTACCCTATATTGATTAATTTTTGCTTGTTCTTCACTGTTACTGTAACATCCACCCATTTGTGGAGGTAAGTCGTGAACATGGGTATGAAAGTCGCTTTGAGTTCCTCGATAGGTTGGACGGGTTTCCATTGCATCAAACCACTTTCCAAAACCCTCATTTTCCTCTCGCAAAGAATACCCTTTATAGTAGTATAAACTAGCATTCATGCGCTCAACATAGGGCGTAAAAATCACATCTACTATGCCAAACTCTTCGAGAAAATAGGGACTTGGGGTATTAGCTAAAGCCTTTTCTACCATCGCCACTACTTTAACAAATTGTTCACGATTTTGTAGGTCTTGTTTTTGTGACCAAGTAGGGTAACACAACCAACCACACCAGGCCCTAAACAGTAATCTTTCTAACTGTCGTAAAGGAATAACCTTTGCATCTTTCATGCTATGAGTTAACGGGCCAAATGCTGCTTCTAGGGACTGCAAAATATCATCACTTTCAGTAATAATGCGTCCATCTAATTCTAGAGCAGGAAGCATTCCCGATGGTACAATTTTTTTATACCATCGTTCTTTTGTTCCGTAGCAAAACATAGTAACTTTTTTGATACGGTAAGGAATTTGTTTTTCTTCTAACCATAACCAAACTTTTTGACAGTAGGGACACCAAGCATGGTTGTCACGGTAAAGGGTGACTCTAATATCCTTTTCTTGATGACCAAAAAGCCGTAAAATAGCTTGAGAATTAGTTGATTCATTGATATTATCTCTTGTCCAGTCGGTTAGGTTTTCTAGTTCGGTCCAGCTTAAAGGTGATGTGGTCATTTTATAAGTTGGTTAAGTGATTTTTTTATAGTATCTATTAACAATATAGCAGTTATCGTCCTAATAAGTTGCAAACTGTCCTATTCTTTTTTATGGATAGGTAATTATCTATGAATGTAGAAATAATTTTTCTGCTAATTATCAATTATCAATTATCAATTGTCCATTATTAACCTATAGTTGTCCCAATTTTTTCAAAATTTTCAACACTTGGGATAATTCATGTTTTCGAGGGAATAAAGAAAATTCTATCGAAAGATCGTATTGAGATTTTTCCTGTTTATTTAATTTGAGAAAAAGAAAACTATCTCCATTTGTTACCATCCCGTATATTATTTGTTGTGATTGAGAATTAGCCATCATATAAGCTAAAATTTGAGGAAGTGCAGCAGCAACAGGAACACTGTTACGTTTTGATTCTATTACTAATACCCATAAAGAATTTTTTACAACCAAAACATCGATTAATCCTCTAATAATTGTTTTATCTGCATCTTCAATAATTAGTTCTACTGATTCAGGGGATTTAATTCTAAAGGGTGGATCTAAAAATCCTGCTACCTCTAAAATAGGAAAAACTACCAATAAATTAATTGTTCCTTCTAGTAACAGAGACGATGAACGATGATAATCATAACGTTGTTTTATTCGAGTAATTGCTGTTTGTTCTGTTTCTGTTATTTCTGGTAATTCTTCATTCCATTCTGAAAAAAAGTTATCTTCTTCTGTTTGACTTAAATTTAATTTAGTTTGTAAGTCATTTAAGTTTTTAATTGCCTCTCTAACACCAATTGTTGTTACCATATAAATTACTCCTAATTTAATATTAATTTTCTAGGTGAGACGAAACCTTGTCTAGGTTGAAAACAGTAGTTTGTGAGGATAGGAAACAGGGAATAGGAAAAATTAAGTTAAAACTCCACTTCTCAAGATGGACGCGGTTTATATATCAAAAGTAACATAGCCTTCTATGCTATAGCAATCAGTTATCAGTTGTGAAAATCAAGTCTAAGTATAAGGGAACTCAGGAACAGGAAATAATAAAAAAGATATCTCATGAATCATTCCTGATTGCTATATACAAGCATTATAATTATTTTACAGAATAATATTAAACATAATTTACCAGAAAATATTATATGTAAAAACTAAAAGGTCCTTTTATAAGGTACAAGCATTATGCTTATTCTACAGAATAATATTAAGACAAATTTCCTCAAAAAGACTATATATAAACGGTAACATAGTCTTCTAGACTGTACAAACATAATGCTTGTGTTACATAATAAGATTAATCCCAATATTTTCGTTAACAATGAGGTAAAAAATGAAAGTTAACCCCTTAACAGTTGGTCCAATAGTTGGAGAAGCAACCCCTGCTTATCTTCGTGTGTTAGGAAGAGGCAAAAATGTTCCTGGGGTAGGAGTAATGCGTTTAGCAAAAACACCAGATTTTCAAGAAGAATTAATTCGTTTTGTTCCTCTAGATGATGACTTTGATCTCACGGGAATCGCTATATTTTCTAATCTATCTCCCGAAACAGTTTATTATTATCAATATGGTTGGATTGAAACTACTATAGAGTCAACTCCTTGTCCTTTAGAATGGGAAGAAATAAAAACCTATTCAGTAAAAATTTTATCAATTAATGATACTTCTCCTTGTTCTCTTATTTTTGGTTCCTGTCGTTATTTACTACGAAAAAGAGGATTAATTTTAAACCAAGAAGAATCCAATCAATTTCAATTTAAAGAAAAAGGAGATAAAACTTTTCAAGCGATCGTAGAAGATCATGTTAATAAAAATACTGTTAATCAAGTCATTATGTGTGGAGACCAAATTTATGCCGATGACCTCAATGTTTTCTTGGCTGCTGGTGAATTAGATGATTTTTTACTGCGTTATCGTGTCGCTTTTTCTCAACCATATATTCAAGATTTAATGGCAAGAATTCCCACCTTTATGATGCTTGATGACCACGAAATAGAAGATAACTGGCCAGAAAATGCAAGCAGAAAAGACCTTCATGGAAAATATATTTATGCTATGAATGCTTACACTGCTTATCAAGCAAATCATAGCCCTTTATTACCAGTCGAAAATAACAAAATTCAGGATTATTCTAATCATTATTGGTACAGTTATCGCGATGGTTGCGCCGATTTTTTTGTTATGGATGTACGAACAGAACGTAATCTTAAACAGGGAAAAATAATTTCTCTTGAGCAAATGCGCGCCTTAAAAACTTGGCTAAAAGATGATTCAAATCGTGTCAAATGTGTAGTTTCTTCTGTTCCATTATTTCCCGATGCAAAAGATAATAATGATAAATGGGGACAGTTTTTCAAACAAAGAAATGAATTGATTGATTTTATAGCAGGAAATAAACTAAAAAAAGTCATATTTTTCTCAGGAGATATTCATAATTCTTATACCTCTATTCTCGAAGGAAATGGAGTGAAAATCATCCAAATTATTTCTTCCCCTTTCTATTGGCCTTTACCCATTGCTTCCGGTTATCCTGAAGATTATAATCTTTGTGGTTCTCTTGAAAATAATGAATCTTATTTGATTACAACTCCCAGTAAATTTATTCGAGAACACAATTTTACTCGTGTTGATATTAACCCCAATGGGTTACAAGTTTCTGTGTATAATCAAAACAAAAAATTACTTGATAGTAATTATTTCTCGTTTGATTTTCTTGACTATCAACTCAATCTTAATTCTTTAAAAATTGATTATCAGACAAGTAGTTTATGTTTAGATGAATATTGTTTAACAGTTTCAGTTGATAACTATCATACCCAATATATTGATTTACAACTGTCTCAAGATGATATTTATTCAATCAACCAAAGTTTTTGCTTTAATAAAACCATAACAATTAAACTATTTGATAAATATAATTTATCTTCAGAAAAATGTCTAGGAGAATATATAATTACAGCATCCAATTATGATCAAGAACAAGATTTATTGACCTGTGAATTTACAGAAAAGAATCATAAATATACAATAAGTTATAGTTTAGTTAAAAATGACTCAATTTCAGTAAAAACTTAAAACTAGAGAAGCAGGAGAACAACTATCTAGAACAATTTAAAAATAATACCAATTTCCGTAGGGGTCAACCACTGTTAACCCCTACAATATCATGAAAATAGTATAAACTTAGATTGAAGCTGATAACTGAATACTGGAAATTATTTGATAGTTTCTTGAAGCTTTTGAATCAACTCTTTAGCAGTTTGCATTTTATTCAATTCATCCCTATCAAGCACTTCTGATAATTCGTTATTTTTGTTACTGACTAAAACAATAGGATAGTCTCTAACTTGTTGATACTTTTCTTCAAATTCATCCTTATGTAAAAATTCTAACTCATCCTTAGATGATTCCCGAAAAGTTTTCCATTCTTGATTTTCTGTCAAGACACCATAAGTAATAGCACAAAGATTACATTCATAAGTATCTGGACTGATAATCTTATGTCCTATATCTAAGACAGTATTCATTAGACCACTATTAGCGTTATAAACGAAAATAATCTTCATGTTTCAATAATTTTGTTAAATCTAAATAACAGTTATATTCTATCAAAAATGGGATACTTAGCATTAGAATCAGATAAAATAGACCGCAAATGGCGTAAAGTGGTTATGAATCATACTCAGATACGGGTATAGCAAAATACTAAATTTAGGTCTAATTGCATTATGACAATTCGTACCGTAACCACAACCCCCTTTGAAGGACAAAAACCAGGAACCTCCGGACTCCGTAAAGCAGTCTCAGTTTTCCAAGGACAGAATTATCTAGAAAACTTCGTTCAATCGATCTTCGACAGTCTCGATGGTTGTCAAGGTCAAACCCTAGTTGTTGGAGGTGATGGCCGTTACTATAACCGTCAAGCCATTCAAATTATCCTCAAAATGGCAGCAGCTAACAATATCGGACGTATTTTAGTCGGTGTTAACGGTATTTTCTCAACTCCAGCAGCATCAGCCGTTATTCGTAAAAATAACGCCTTCGGCGGCATTATTTTATCTGCCAGTCATAACCCTGGTGGTCCCAATGGAGACTTTGGCATAAAATACAACGTTGGTAACGGTGGACCGGCCCCCGAAAAAGTCACCAATGCTATTTTTGAACACACCAAAACCATTAACGAGTATAAAATTTTAGACGCAGGGGATATTAACTTAGATCGCCCCGGTTCCTTTAAACTAGGGACAATGGAAGTAGAAGTGATCGACTCTGTAAACCCTTATGTGGAGTTGATGCAGGAATTATTCGACTTCGAGAAAATCAAGTCTCTGGTCAGTTCCGATAACTTCAAAATGTGTATGGACTCCCTCCACGCTGTCACCGGTCCCTATGCAAAGGCCTTATTTGAGAAATCTTTAGGGGCAAAAGAAGGAACCGTACAAAATGGCATCCCCTTAGAAGACTTTGGTGGTGGCCATCCCGACCCTAACTTAGTATATGCCCACGATCTCGTAGAAATCATGTTTGCCGAAAATGCCCCCGACTTCGGCGCAGCTTCCGATGGAGACGGCGATCGCAACATGATTTTAGGCAATAACTTTTTTGTTACCCCTAGCGACAGTTTAGCCGTGTTAACCGCCAACGCGACCCTAGTACCAGGATATAAAGACGGTATCGCCGGAGTGGCAAGATCAATGCCCACCAGTGCAGCCGCCGACCGTGTTGCTGCTAAACTAGGCATAAATTGCTACGAAACCCCCACCGGGTGGAAATTCTTTGGTAACTTATTAGACGCAGGGAAAGCCACCCTTTGCGGTGAGGAAAGTTTCGGCACAGGATCGAACCATATTCGCGAAAAAGATGGTTTATGGGCCGTGCTTTTCTGGTTAAACATTTTAGCCGTAAAAGGAGAGTCCGTAGAAAAAATTGTCAAAGATCACTGGCAAGAATACGGCCGTAACTTCTATTCCCGTCATGACTACGAAGAAGTAGAGTCAGTGCCTGCTAACGAATTAATGAACCGTTTACGATCGCAGGTTGAAGAGATGAAAGGCAAAACCTACGGTAACTATGAAGTTGACTATGCAGATGACTTTGCTTATACTGATCCCGTAGATGGTAGTGTTAGCCAAAAACAAGGCATTCGTATCGCCTTTACCGATGGTTCTCGCATAGTTTTCCGCCTCTCAGGAACAGGAACAAAAGGAGCAACCTTACGGGTCTATATCGAAAGTTATGAACCCGATGCCAGTAAACACGACGTAGACACCCAAGAAGCCTTATCACCCCTTATTCAATTAGCAGAAGAAATTGCCCAAATTAAGCAATTTACTGGGCGAGATAAACCCACGGTTATTACCTAAGAATTAGTTATCTGATTCATAAGGGGCATACTATGATTATGCCCCAACCTTATCTATTATCAAGGAAATGTCTCTTTTATAGACTTTAAAGAAAAAACATAAATCAATCATTCCTGATAAAAATTTTTTGTCCTTACTGATATTTTATGAAAAAGTCGCTATGATAAATAGTAGCAAGATTCGTGCAATCTTAGCTACTTTTTTTATAGTTTACTCAAGACCACCCTTTTGCAATTTTAAGTTGATACTATTATGATTGACTCATCTGTCAATACAATTGAAGAATTCGATCTCTCCCGTGAAGAGAGAGTCATTGAAATTCAAAACCTCATTGAAACCCTACGGGTTGCCGAGGAGATCGCTAGTAAAGGTTATTTGATCACTAGCTCAGAATTAGCTGATTTAATGGACATCAATGCCAGTGCGGTCACCAGTCGTGGTGATCATTGGTCTTGGCGTAACTGGGTTGTTTCGCGAGTTCGCCGAGAAGGAAACCAAATCCTTTGGCAACTGGAAAAAATCGATTAAATCAGAAATTCAATCTGAACTGTAATCAATTAGGTGAGAATATGTTTCTAAGTTTAGTCTTATACATATTCCCACCTTTTTAGGTTTCTATGGCCACAAAGTTATAGATGAACTGATGAAGATCAACTAATCATTTTGTAAGTCATCAATAGCTGCAATAACGAAAGAAGCAGCCGGGTGATTGAGCAAAGAATCAAGAGCAGCGAGACTCCCTGCTTTTGTTGCACTAAGTAGCTTCTGGGTTAAGGAAGGGTTCTGTTCAATTCTATCGATAGCCTCAACCGCAAAGTGTTTTTGATCCTTTTTGGTTTCCGTGGGGTAAGTTTGACTTAGTTGGTCAAGCAGACATTGGATTTCTTTGGCAACTTCAGCGAGGTCTTGGGATGGAGTTTCGTTAAACTGTCCAATAGCTTGTGATTGGCCATGGAAGGTGCTATCTAATGCACCAACAGCAATTTTGTTAGTCGTTTTCCCAACTGCATTATCGCCATTACCAGAGTGGTTTTGGTTAATAGGATTATTCATATCATCACCTTGGTTTATATTAAAATTGATTACATTCTTACTGTTAGGTTTATTAAGTTCTTGTCTACCAATGGTATCATCAATTAGCGTATAAATATTGACTAATTCACCACTGATTTGACATTGAGATACTTGGCTATTTTTACTTAAAAGATTCCTCAAGTTTTCTAATCTATGAAAATAAGGGTTTTGAATTGTGATACAAGTATTGCAGTTACAGGGAATAAGTTTATCAACTTTTAAATTATGATAACTGATATGAATTTTATCCAGTTCAGAGGTAATAACTTCCAGTAAACCTCTTTTATTATTACCTCTTAATCTAATTTGTATTTCTCTATCATAATAATTTTCAATAACTTCAGCTTTAGTATTATCTTTATTTAAAATAACTCCACTACGCCATACATTAGGCTCATCAATATAAGGATTCATTTCAACAATAAATCTGCTCAGAATTCCTTTAGGCATGAAATCATAACGATAACGTAGTCTCAGGTTGTCTTTATTATCCCAATGATAATGAGGGGGTTTTTTATCTTCTAATAACTGAGGGGCAATATAAGTCTTATTTGGTAGTTCATAACACAACTTAAACCGTTTCATTAATTCCAATAATTCCCGATACTTCCCTTGATATCGCTCATTACTCCAAATAGTTTTTATAGCAGTCGCCAAGGCTATTAGGACATTTTTCTGTTGCCTGTTGCCTGTTGCCTGTTGCCTTAAAATACAATTTATGTGTCCTAACTAACCTGTCTATTGCTATAAGTCAGCATAAGTAAACTTACCAAACTTTTCTTTAATTGGATTATCTTCTATTTTTAATAACGCATAAACAGCTTTAGTAGCCCATTCTGGATTAAGAATAATCGTATTATATAAAAGAGAGGCTTCATCATCCTGAAAATGTAGAATAACCCCTAATTCATGGAAGAACTGCGAGAGTCTTAATCTACTATCAGTTATGGTACTATTCTTTTCATTATCATCAAAAGAAATTGAGTAGGTATATTCATGGCTATCACAAATTTCTAGATATTCTTGTAAACTAATATAATCACGATAATCTTGTTCAATAGCTTGACGAACATTAGCCCAAGATTTAGGAAGCTTGATACCAACTTGAGGTAATTGATTGATATGAAGTTTGACGGTTTCGATGATTTGTTCTAAACCTCTATTATCAGCTAAGTTAGTCGTTAAAATATCTTTAACCATAGGATAGAAATCATCAAGAATTTGAGATTCTCCTTTAATTTCAACTGGGTAATTATTGTTTTCATTTTTAATAATTAATAAAGGACTATTATCACCTAGAAGTTGAATAAGATGTAGCCAATAATCTAGATGTGGATGCTCTTTTCTACTATCAGAAACTAAAACATAAAGAGAGCGTTTAGTTAGAAAAAATTTATGAGTTTGATGCCAGATTTCTTCTCCACCAAAATCCCAAATATTAACCTTCAATTCTTGGTTATTAGAACAGGGTAAGGGAAAAGTCTTAATTTGAATTCCGTGGGTAGGTTCTTCAGTTTGAGGAACTTTATAATTAGGGTTTAATATCTTATTCATTAAGCTAGTTTTACCCGATCCCGCTTCCCCAACTATGAGTAGCTTGGCTTCATAAATAGTGTCATATCCTTCAAGTTTAAGCTGACTTACATAATTGCGAAGAGTCTTAAGTTCTTGTACAGCCATTTCAGGAGGAAAATTCTTTAGTTGATTTCCACGTAAGTTCAGTTGTTTAAGACAAGGCAATTCGATAACTTTCGTGGGTAGATTTTTTAGTTTATTATTATAAATTCCTATCTCTATAAGAGAGGATAAATTTCCAATCTCAGAAGGTAAATTGCTTAGTTGATTATTATCAAGATATAGAGTTTTTAGAGAGGATAAATTTCCAATCTCAGAAGGCAAATTACTTAGTTGATTATTATCAAGATATAGAGTTTTTAGAGAGGATAAATTTCCAATCTCAGAAGGTAAGGTTTTTAGTCGATTATTATCAAGATATAGAGTTTTTAGAGAGGATAAATTTCCAATCTCAGAAGGTAAGGTTTTTAGTCGATTATCACTCAAATGAATAAGTTCTAGATGGATTAATTTTCTTATTTCTCTAGGCAAATCACTGAGTATGTTTTCATGAAGATAAAGTTTCTTGAGAGAAGATAATCGACCAATCTCAGGAGATAATACACTAAGTTGATTACAAGAAATTGAAAGTTCTTGAAGAGAAGTTAATGAAAATATTTCAATAGGTAAACAATTAAGTTTGTTACCTCTAAGGTAGAGTGTTTTTAGAGAAAATAATTGACCAATTGAAGAAGGTAATTGAGTTAGTCGATTATGTTTAAGCGATAATTTTTCAAGTTTTTTTAAATTGCTAATTTCGGAAGGTAAAGTTGTTAGCCTATTACCTATATAGTCACCAGATTTTTTATCCCATTTTCCAAGAATTAACTTTTTAAGATTAATCAATTTCCCAATCTCAGAAGGTAATTGAGTTAATTCATTTCCAGATAAGTCAAGCTCTTCCCAGTCTTCATCTGCTGCTTGATCGATAATTTTGAGTAGTTCGTCATTAGTCATACTGCTAGACCTTGAAAATTTTTAAAATATGGGAGTTTCGCATTGACAGAAAATCAGCGATATGAGGTCAGTGTAAAAAGTATCAAGAGATACACAATTCTGGATCACACTGGTTTTCGGATGCAAAATTTAGTGAATGAAGTAATTTACGCTCTCACCGTTAAGCTAAGCTGTAGCCGAAGTCGTCTTTTTGCATTTAAGATAGACAAAATAGCAACTACTTTATAAAAACCTAAGTATAACCACTATGGCATCATCCTATTTTAAAAGTGCGCCCCTTGGCATCATTAATTCTAATCTTATCTCTACTGTGGTTTCTGTTGGGCTTCATGGACTAGCTTTATTTTTACTGCTTCCCTATGCTACTAATTTACCCAAATCTGAACCAGAAGTATCAGAATCAGGACCGATTAATGTTCCCCTAATTGAATTAAACCCGAACGAACAAAATCGCCTCCCTGATCAAAACGCAGGTTTATCAACCATGCCAGAGTTTCCTAATTCTAGTTTAGGGGATCTACCTATGCTCGATTCTCCCTCTTTAGGATCTTCTTTACCCAACAATTTTAATAATTTACCCGCACCTCCGGCTTTACCCCCTTTACCTCCTCTTAATTCTCAAAATAACTATAATAGAATTCCTATTGCTCTGCCTCCACGACGTTCTTTTACCCCTCCTCCTGCACCTATTTCTCGGATTCCTTTACCTCCTCCTTCCCTACAAACCCCAACCCCAAAAACTCCCCCAGTTCCTAACATAGAGAATACGGAAACCCTTGATCCACGTCAAAATATTGATTTTGGCGATGCAACTCCCCCTAAACCTAATAATCCACTGTTTCAACCAGATCGCCCTAATACACAAAATCCTGTAGCTACTAACCCTCGATTACCCGTTCAGCCTAATAACCCTCCCATATCCCGTAATTCCAATAACACCACGGACCGACAGGAACAAATTATTAAGAATCTTTTACAAGATACTTTAAGAGGAGCGGAGAATTTAACCTACAATGCTCAAGGAACCACCAGACAAGAAGCGAGACGCAGGGATCTCGAATGGATGCAGCAAACCGGAGTTACTTTAAAAAATCAAACGATGAATATTAAAGGAACCTATCCAAAAGCTGCTTGTAACCTGAAATTAGAAGGAACTGCCATTTACAATGTTGCTGTTAATAGTAATGGACAATTAGAAAAACCTCCTTTTATGACTCAAAGTTCAGGTTATGGCCTTTTGAATAATCAGGGATTACAACAAGTACGCGCCCTCAGTTTTACTCAACCAACAAGAGTTAGAGTATCCTTCAAATACGACCCCAAAATCTGTGGAACTGGTGTTGTTGAAAGGGAAAGAAACCCTCAACCTCAACCCCAACCTACAACTTCTCCAACGGAAAATAAGACCCCTCAACCTCAACCTCAACCCACAACTTCTCCAACAGAAAATAAAACTCCTCAACCTCAACCTCAACCTCAACCCACAACTTCTCCAACAGAAAATAAAACTCCTCAACCTCAACCTCAACCTCAACCCACGACTTCTCCAACAGAAAATAAAACCCCTCAACCTCAACCTCAACCCACAACTTCTCCAACAGAAAATAAAACCCCTCAACCTCAACCTCAACCCACAACTTCTCCAACGGAAAATAAAACCCCTCAACCTCAACCTCAACCCACAACTTCTCCAACAGAAAATAAAACTCCTCAACCTAAAAATCCATCTAATACCCCAGCAGAAAGCAACCCTAACGCCAATTCTCCTTCAACTCCTAAATTAGATGGGGCAGTTGCACCACCTGCTGGTAGAAAGTAGACCAAGAAGTGTGGGGAGTGTGGGAAGCAAAGAATAATAATATTTTGCTCCCCTATCTCCCAGTCTCCCAGTCTCCCAGTCTCCCAGTCTCCCAGTCTCCCAGTCTCCCCCTCTCCCCCTCTCCCCAGACAAAATTTTAGGAAGACTAGGGACGTTGTTTCTTGCCCTCAGATAGTTGTTTCCCGGAATTATTAGTTTGACGTTGAGCAGAATGATTATAGAGTTGTTGGCGGCCATTGCGAACCACTCCTAACATTTCACCTAATTCCTGTTCTAGACGGGTGAGAACTGCATCTGCGTATTCGTCAGCACCTTCTTGAATTTGTTGTGCTTCGCGGACACTTTTATGATAAAGCTGTTCTATCTCTCCATTGGACATCTGTCGTTGTTGCTCAATTTCAGCCATGGTTTGAGCTTGGATAGCTTCACATTCGCTTTGTACTTGTTGGCGAATTTGATTGGCCTCATGTTGCGCTTGTTGAATAATTCCTGATTCGTCTAAAATTTCTGCTGCTTCTTGTTGCGCTTGTTGGATAATACGTTGTGCATAAGCTTCTGCATTGGCCATAATTTCTTGTTTTTGTTGAAGAACCTGTAATGCTTTTGTTATGGCCTCAGGAATCTTAGTCCCAATGAATTCTAGTTGTTCTAATACTTTATCCTCATCGATAATTGTCCATCTTGAAACTGGAATATGGAAACTCTCATAAATGACCTCCTGGAGGCGAGACAATTCTTGTTGAATGTCAAAATCAGCCTCTCTAGAAGAACTGGTGTTGTTATGTTGAGGATTTATAGAAGTGTTTGGGGAAGAATTGCGACGTGCCATAAGTAAGAATTAATATATTATCTTTATGATAAGAGTTTATCAACAACTATTGGTAAAATTCAGATTTATCCAAGCGAATTAGTTGTTATTCCTATTCTGTTGAACAAAAAAAGGAAAATCCATGAATAATCAAAATCAAAATCAGTGTTCTCATTTAACAACAATGGGACTTAGTGTCGCAACCCTTCCTGTCTTGGTAGGGTTAATGATGATGAAAACCGTTGGCCAAGATTTGTTAGAGTGGGGGCAAGAAAGTGAAGAAATATTTAGAGGCGATCGCTTACCTCTGCTGAATTTTCCCCACGATTAATCAAAGTTGGTAAGGTGTTAATTTTTGCTTAAAGGGTTGTTTAACTAGGACATGATAATTTGTGCCAGATTTTTGGGAAGACTATTAATGTTAGGGCGATCACTGGAAGCGTGTAATACTAGGCACAATAGAGCCAAAGTGTTAGCCAATCAAGCGGTAGGCTAGATCAAGAAGAAACTAGGTAGTCCCAAAATTCAGGCTATATTCTCTTCTCTCAGGTATTGATCTACTGAATCTAGGAAATAGTCTACCTGGTTTCTGAACCTGCACCCAATAACTTATTTAATCTGATTAAAACACCTTATTATGACCCAAATTGTTTCTATCCATTCTTATCGCGGTGGAACAGGAAAATCTAATATGACGGCTAACCTAGCTACCACCATGGCCATGTTAGGTAAGCGTGTGGGTATTGTTGATACCGATATCCAATCTCCAGGAATTCACATTCTTTTTCGCCTAGATGAAACAAAAATTAACAAGACTCTCAATGATTATCTTTGGGATGATGATTGCTCGGCAGAACAAATTGCTTATGATGTCAGTTATGTCCTAGATCACCCCAGTGGGGTTGCGGCTAACCCTAACGGGAAAATCTTTTTGATTCCTTCGAGTATGAAAAGTGAAGATATTGCCACTATTCTTAGCGAAGGGTACGACGTAGAGTTGCTGCAACAAGGGTTTTATGAGGTGGGAGATACCTTAGAGTTAGATTATCTCTTTGTGGATACTCACCCGGGTTTAAACGAGGAAACCTTACTTTCTATTGGTTTATCTAGTGCCTTGGTGATTATTTTACGACCAGACCAACAAGACTATTTAGGAACGGCGGTTATTGTCGAGGTGGCCAGGGAATTAGAAGTGCCGAAAATGTTATTAGTGGTGAATAAAGTTTTACCTGACATCGATTTTGGTGTTTTGAAAGATAAGGTTCATGAAACCTATCAATTGCCTGTAGTAGGTATTTTACCCTTATCTACGGAGATGTTACGGTTAGGAAGTCAAGGTTTGTTTTGTTTACAACATCCGGACCATCCATTAACAAAGGAAGTGCAACGCATTGCTTCCAATATTCAAGGTTAATTCTAGAGGACATTATTATGGCTAAATTTTCAAAAGATAAGTCCTCTGGTTCCTCTGGTTTATCTTTGCGTGAGTTGCAAAAGTTGCCGAAAGAAGAACAGCATTTAATTAATTGGATTCGTCGGCAAAAGCAACCCAGTTTACTCGATATTGCGATCCATCTTTGTCAAGATGAAGAAACGGCCTTGAACGCCTTGCAACCTTTATTAGAAAAGGGATTTGTCGAAGAAACTATTGTGGAAGAAGAACGCCATTATCGCGTTACTTATCCCCCGAAAAAAGGCAAATCTCTGTTTAAAAAGTTGGCCGACAAAAAAAAGGCTAAACAAGCATCTTCAGAAAGCTCAACAGATTCATAATTTAGTATTTCATTTTTTTTAAAATCCCATGTTAGCTAATATTCCCGAAAAAGTAATGCACCGGGTAAGATTTGTCTTAGCTTGTTGCTGGCTAATTCTCATTTTTTCCCTCTTTTATGATCCTATTTCTCCTTGGTTAACCAATTTTGATACAAGTTGGAGTCCGTTTCAATTAAGTCCTGATATTAATAATATTGATAGTTGTATTAAGGTTCAAGGGGTTTGTTTACAAGAAGAACCTTATGGTTTAGGAGCTTCTTTTTTTTGGGGTTTAATTGTTCCTAGTGGCGTGTTTATGTTGTTAATTTTTGGTCATGAATTTTGGCGGAGAATTTGTCCATTGGGCTTTATGTCCCAAACATTTCGCTTTTTAGGAAAGCAGCGACAAAAAAAACGGGTTGATAAAAAAACAGGAAAAACTCATTATGAGTTAGTCAAAATTAAAAGTAATTCTTGGTTAGGTAAAAATTATTTAAAATTGCAAATAGGGTTACTTTATGTTGGGGTTTGTGGTCGTCTTTTATTTTATGATTCCCATCGTATTATTTTAGGATCTTTCCTCTTATTTACTATTGCTTCTGCTATTTTAGTGGGCTATCTTTATGCAGGGAAAACTTGGTGTCAATATTTTTGTCCCATGGCCCCGGTGCAAGCGTTTTATGGAGAACCAAGAGGACTTTTAAATAGTGTTGCTCACGAAGGACAAAAAACTTTAATTACACAATCAATGTGTCGTCGTACTAATGCTGATGGGACGGAAAATAGTGCTTGTGTTGCTTGTAATAGTCCTTGTGTTGATATCGATGCTGAACGGTCTTATTGGGATGCTATGAAAAAGCCTGACTACAAGTTATTGTACTATAGTTATGCTGGTTTAGTGGTCGGTTTTTTCCTATATTACTATCTTTATTCAGGAAGTTGGGCTTATCTTTTGTCTGGGGCTTGGACTCATCAGGAAAATCAGTTAGAGTTATTATTTTCTCCAGGATTTTATATTTTTAATACGGCTATTCCTATTCCTCGATTAATTGCAGCACCTTTAACAGTTGCTGTTTCTATGACTTTGAGTTATTTTTTGGGAATACAATTAGAAAAAATTTATAAAAGCTATCAGTTAAAGCGTAATCCGGCACTGAATAATCAACAAATACAGCACCATATTTTCACGTTAACTACCTTTTGGGTGTTCAATTTTTTCTTTATTTTTGCAGGACGTTCTTATATTTATAAGTTTCCTATCCAAGTTCAATATTTGTTTAATTTGGGGTTAGTATTGACGAGTAGTTTATGGTTGTATCGTACTTGGTCAAGAAGTTCTGAACGTTATTCTCGGGAAAGTTTAGCTAACCGATTAAGGAAACAGTTAACTCGTTTACAAGTTGATGTTTCTCGCTTCTTGGAAGGTCGTTCTTTGGACTTATTAAGTGCAGACGAAGTTTATGTTTTAGCTAAAATTATTCCTGGTTTTACTGGTGATAAACGTCTGGAAGCCTATAAAGGAATTTTACGAGATTCATTGGAAGAAGGCTATGTCAACTCTGCCAGTAGTTTAGAAGTATTGCAACAAATGCGGGGAGAATTAGGAATTAGTGAGCAAGAACACTTGACTATTTTAACCGAATTAGGGGTAGAAGATCCCGATTTATTAGATCCTACTCAACAACGTTCTCGTGAAAATCAATTGCGTTTACAAAGTTTCCGTCAACGCATTCGGGGGATGGTTGGTAGTAAACGGAGACGGGGTGCAAAAGGGTTGGGAAGAGAATTATTAAAGGTAGTTAAAAAAGAAAAAGCGATCAGTGATGTTTTAGATAAGGAAGGGGGAAGCGTTGAATCTTTATCACGGGAATATGGGATAACTTTAGAAGAAGAAAAGCAAATTATTGCTAATCTAGACGAAGATTCTCAACTAAAACGTCGTAGTCAACTTCTCTTACAACAATTACAAGATTTGTATGATATTGAACTCGCTTTATTGTATCCTCCTGACGTTTTAAACATACCCCATTTACGGAAAGGTTTAGAAATTTTACGCAATACTGTTGCTCAAAAACAGCAAGTTATTGCTAAGGGTGTACTGACAATCTTGGAACAATGGGACTCGGGAACAGAACAAACTCGTTTAGCATTAGCTTTGGCAACATTAACCCCCAATGTGTTACCTAGTCTCTTAGAAAATAATGAGCAAAAATGGTCTGAAAGATTAAGTGATGTTTACTTATCTCGTCTGCAACAACAGTTAAAATTAGCCGAATCAATTCCTCCTAAAGTTTCTACAAATTTAATGATCGCTTATTTAGAAACTTTACTATCAGAACCGGACTCTTTAACCAAAACTGTCAGTCTTTATCTCTTAAATAAACTAGACAAAGAACGGGGTAAACAACAAGCGCGTCAACTATTAGATTCTTATTTGATGTTGAATCCTTCTTTAAAAGAAACTGCACAACAAATTATTAATGATACAGGAGAACAAGATAGTAAGGTTATTACTCCTTTGGAAAGACTTTTATATCTATCGAGCTGTGATTTATTAAAGGGTTTAAAAGCAGAAAGTTTGATGGAATTATCTTATCAAGTTCCTATTAAAGAGTATAATCAATCGGAAATACTTTGGGAACAAGGAGACATTACTAAAGACTTATTTTTACTGTTAGATGGAAAAGTTGAACGTCAACAAATAGAAGAAGATGAAACAGTAATTGTTGATGAAGTTGAACCTGTAAATTTCTTGAATAAGTTAGAGATTTTGGGTAATTTAGAAGCAGTTACAACGGTTATGATTGCTTCTTCTAAAGCTTGTTTTTTGGTCATTGAAGGAACCATTCTTGATGAATTGATTGAACAAGACAAACGGTTTGCTCGTACCGTTATTGAAGAAGAAAGTCGTCAACTACAACAGTTACAACAGTTAGCAAATTAGAAGTTTGTAGAGGCTTAATATTATTAAGCCCTTTTTGTAACAATTATTCTTATTAAAAAATATATTGTATTCAGTCCCATTATAAAAGTATGGTACTGTAGAAGTGTAATGAACAGTAACACAGATATCCTATCTGTTACAAGCTAGAAGCTTGTGCTACAATTATCACTAATTATTGATGGTTGCATGAATTTTACTCACTATTTACAAGAATTACAAAATAATCTCACCAGAGGGAGTGAAAGAACCCATTATCCTGCTTTAAAAAATTTAGTTGATAGTGGAATGTTAGGGATTATTACTACCATAGAAGAAACAGGAAATCAAGCAGGAATCCCAGATTTTACAGTTAGAAAAAATGATAATTTAGTGGGTTATATTGAAGCAAAGAAAATAGGAGAAAATCTCGATAAAATTGAGGAAACAGAACAGTTACAGCGTTATTTTGGGTCAGCTATTGGAGAGAATTTAATTTTAACTAATTATTTAGAGTTTCGTTGGTATCTGGATGGAAAATTACAGTTAAAAACAACATTGGCAACAGTAGAAAAAAATCAGATTATTCCTGTTGATGATGCCGCTAAAACAGAAGAATTAATCTTATCTTTTCTCAATTTTACTGAAAAAGTTATCAATGATTACTATGATTTAGCTTATCAAATGGCTGCTTTGACAAAAGCAATTAGATATGGTATTGAAGAAGCGTTAAAATTTGAAGCTGAACAAGGAGAATTGACAAAAATTAAGTTATTATTTCGGGATTTATTGTTACCTGATTTAGATAATAGTAACTTTGCTGATATGTATGCTCAAACTATTGCTTATGGGTTATTTACTGCAAGGGTTGGTCATGCACAAAACCCAGGTCAAGGGATGTTTACTCGCAAGACAGCGAGTATTTATATTAGTGATAAAATACCTTTTTTACAAGGTTTATTTAGGACAGTTATTGAAACAGATATTATCAGTACAATTAATTGGGTAATTGATAAATTAGTTGAGTTTTTAGCTAAAGTTGATATGAGTAATATCTTAGAAAACTTTGGTAGAGAAACCAGACAAGAAGATCCTGTAGTGCATTTCTATGAGACGTTTTTGGGTGCGTATGAAGCATCTTTAAGAAAGAGTCGAGGGGTTTATTATACTCCCGAACCTGTGGTATCTTTTATTGTGAAAGCAGTTAATGATTTATTGGATAAAGAGTTTGATTTAGATGATGGTTTAGGGAGTCGTAAAGTAACAATTTTAGATCCGGCAACGGGTACAGGAACGTTTTTATATGAAGTGATTAAACAAATTAGACGTAACTTTGAAAAGTATGGTGTTAACCGATGGAATGAGTTATTACGAGATAAAAAAGTGTTACAGAGATTATATGGTTTTGAGTTGTTAATGACTCCCTATACTATTGCTCATTTAAAGTTAGCATTATTATTAGAAAACTTAGGTTATCGTTTTAAAGATAAGGAAAGATTGAATATTTATTTAACTAATGCGTTAGAAGAAGGGGTGAAAAAGTCGGAGGTTTTATTAGGTAAATATATCTCAGAAGAAGCAAATAAAGCAGCAGCAGTTAAGACAGAAATTCCTATTTATGTTGTCTTAGGAAACCCTCCTTATTCTGGCCGTTCTCAAAATCCAAGTAAACGGGAAAGAAAGATTAATGAGGATACAAAATATTTAGAAGATATAAAATACACTGGTGAAGTTTGGAACAAGGTTTATAAAACAGGAAAAGCAGGAAAAACTATTACAGAATTAACTCATATTGGAGAACTTTTGGAAAGATATAAAGGTAGGGTAAGATTAGAAGGAGAAAGGAATATTCAACCTTTAGATGATGATTATATTAAGTTTATTCGTTTTGCACACGATCAAATTGAAAAAACAGGTCATGGTATTATAGGATTTATTACTAATCATTCTTATATTAATGGGTTAATTCATCGGGGAATGAGAGAGGAGTTATTAAAGTCTTTTGATAGTCTATATATTATTGATTTACATGGTAATTCTTTGTTAAAGGAAACTACACCAGAAGGAGAAGTTGATCAAAATGTTTTTGATATTCAGCAAGGTGTTGCTATTTTAATTGCTATTAGTAAAAAGAGTCATCCTGATTATTTTTCAACAGTGTATAAAAAGAGAGATGACGATAAATTATATGGAGATATTTTTTATTATGATTTATGGGGAAAACGAGAAGATAAATATAAGTTTTTGGATGAGATGAATATTAATAATATTGAATGGGTAAAATTAAATCCCAGTCATCCTAATTTTTTCTTTTCTCCTAAAGATTTTGATTTAGAAGAAGAGTATACAAAAGGATGGAGTGTTAAAGATATTTTTCCAGTTTATTCTAATCCATTATAAACAGGAAAAGATGAGATATTCATCAAATTTGATATTCAGTTTCTTATCGAAAATATTGAAAAATTATGCGACAAAAATTTATCTGATCAAGAAATTTCAGAGATGTATCAAATCCCTTTGTATTCAGAAAATTGGAATTTTTTTAAATACAGAAAAATTTTAATAAATGAAGGATTAAACCTTGATTTATTAACTTCTATTTATTATCGTCCATTTGATAATCGCTTCACATATTATCATAGAATTTTAAGAAGAATGCAAGAAAAAGTTTTAAAGAATTTACTATTAGAAAATTTAGGTTTATTAGCTATGAGACAAGTAGCTTCAGGAGATGATCAATATACACATTTTATTGTTTGTACTCACATAGTTGATAATCGTAGCTGTTTTAGTAATAGAGGAAGACCAAGTGTTTTTCCTCTTTATATTTACCCAGATACAGAAAATCAACAAACTAACTTATTTGAAGAAAAAAAACCTAACCTATCCCCAAACTTTCTAAAAGCTATCAAAGAAAAATTAGGATATATTCCCACACCCGAAAACATCTTTTATAGCAGTCGCCAAAGCTATTAGGACATTTTTCTGTTCCCTGTTCCCTGTTCCCTGTTCCCTTAAAATATAATTTATGTGTCCTAACTAGCCTGTCTATTGCTATATTATGCTTATGCAGTGTTTCATTCTCCTACCTATCGTCAAAGGTATGCAGAGTTTCTCAAAATAGACTTTCCTCGTCTTCCCCTCACCAAAAATAATAAACTATTCACCACATTAGCAAAAAAAGGAGAAACCTTAGTTAACCTGCATTTAATGAAATCTGATCAATTAAATAATCTTATTACCCAATACCAAGGAGACGAAGAAAACCAAGTTACCCAAGTTAAATATAGTCCCCAAAAACAACAAGTTTCTATCAATAAAAATTGTCACTTTATAGGTATCCCCGAAAACATCTGGGAATTTAAAATAGGAGGATATCAAGTCTTAGATAAATGGTTAAAAGATAGGAAAAAAGCTAAACGGAAACTTTCCCCTGATGACATTATCCACTATCAAAAAATTGTTGTTGCTTTAAAAAATACCAGAGAAATAATGCAGGAAATTGATACAATAATTCCCAACTTTCCTATAGAATGAATTAAATATTGCATTTTTTACCAAATTACTTTAATATTAGATAAAGCCTGAATTTTTAAATCACGAGTAATCAATGGTAACTGCAAATATAAAGCAGTAGCAGCAATAATTCTATCAGGCATTTCAGGGACAACCATTCTATCAACTTCTTGAAGGGTTAGAGAAATATTTTTATCTAAAGGAACAAGAAAAAGATTAACCTGAGAACTTTCCATAGCTTTCAACACTCTGGTTAATACTTCTGGAGAAATTCTTCCTTTTTCCACTAAATAAATAATCTCAATCAAAGAAATAGCAGAAACATAAATAAACTCATTATTATTAACAGCATTATCTAACCGAGTTAAGGCTGTATCCGATAGCTTATTTAAGTCAAATACATACCAAATCAACACATGGGTATCAATGACAAGTCCTGTCATCATTATAATTCCTCTCTGGGAAAATTAGACCACATCTCTTGTCGAAGTTGTTGTATTTCTTCTTCAGTAATGTCAACTTTTAAGTCATCACAAAGTCCCCGAATACTGGTTAAAGTTGGTTTACTTATAGATTTTTGTGATAAAAAGTCAGCAAAATCTAATAATTCTTGTTGTTTATCTATTGGTAATTGTTTGAGTTTATTTAATAGTAATTGTTCCAGGGTCATTTTATCATGGCGATTTGATAGATAAATAGTAACATAGTCTTCGAGACTGTAACAATGAGTATACTTCTTTTATCCATCCATTTGACGTGTAACGTTATCCGTCAAGTTTTATCATTTTATTGAGGAATAATAATCTCTTCATCTGGATCGAGTTCTCGAATAATAGTAGAAGAATCGACTTTTTCTGGTTCAAAAATAGAAGTTAATGCTTCATCTAGGGTTTCTGACATCACAATTTGATTTTCGTAAGCAACAATAACCCTTGCTAAAGTAGGTAAGCTATTTTGTTCCGCTTCTAAATATAAAGGTTCCACATAAAGTAAAGATTGTTCTGCAAAGAAAGGTATCACTAATAAGTTACCTTGAATTACTCGTGATCCTTGACGGTTCCAAAGAGAAATTTGTTGAGAAATAACGGGATCTTGATTAATTAATGCTTCGATTTGTTCTGGTCCATAAATAACCCTTTGTTTAGGTAATTCAAGCAATAACATCTTACCATAGTTATCTCCATCAGAACGAGCAAATAAACCAGCAATTAAGTTATTTCGACTGGTGGGTGTATAAACACTAAATAAGATAAATTCTTGTGCTTCATTGGTAACACTCATTAATAAGTAATAAGGTTCAATTGGTTGTTGATTTTCTCCATAAATTTCTTGTGGAATACGCCATTGATCTTCTCTATTATAAAATACTTGAGTATCGGTCATGTGATAGGTTAATAAACGCTCTGATTGAGTGTTATATAAATCTTTTGGATAACGAATATGAACCTTGAGAGAAATTGGCATTTCTGACAAAGGTTTAAAAAGAGTAGGGAAAATTTTCTGCCAGGTTTGAATTAATGGATCACTAGGATCAACAATATAGAAATTAAGGTCACCATTATAAGCATCAATAACAATTTTTACCGAATTACGAATATAATTAAACGGGCGATCACCTGGTTCAGAATAAGGATAGCGATTGCTGGTAGTATAAGCATCAATTATCCAATATAAACTGGTTGATTCTAGTTTATCTTTAACTTTAGCCGTTACTAAATAAGGATCACGATCAAAGCGTAAAAAAGGCGCAATCATTCTCATTCTCCGATTAATATTACGGCGAATAATCAATCTAGTATCAGGTTTAAAATTACGAGTAAAAATCATTTGCCAATCTTTTAAATAATTAGCAAATAGTAGTCTTCTTGTCCAATTTTTTAATTCAATTCCTCCTCTACCATCATAAACGTTATAAACATTCTCTTGACCACTAGGATAGTCTAATTCTTTAACTTTTGTATTGGTCATAATATAAGTATCAGTTGACTCTCCAAAGTAAATTCTAGGATTATCAATAGGAATACTATCTCGAATATTATCATTAGAAGTTTGTAACTCTCCTGAATTATTTTCTGTGCCAATATTCTGCACAAAATAGAAAGGTAAACCACCTTGAGCAACTTGATTAACTGGGGATAAAGTGAACCCATAACCATGAGTATAAACTAAGTGTTGATTAACCCAAGTTTTTGCTTGTTCTGGTACTTCGTTATAATCTAACTCTCTGGCAGCAATTAATACCTGTTGCTTTGCTTTACTCAGTGATTTTGCATCATTTTTAACGGCAATTCTATAACGGTCAATATCTGCATCATTAAACTTATAGTAGAGGCGTAATTGTTGTAATTGACGGTTGGTTTGTAGCAGTGGACGGGAATCCCAAAGTCTAATATTATTAATAGTAAAACTATTTTTATCTAAAGATTCTTCTGTTAAGCTCCCTGTTCCTTGAAGGGTTTCTACAGAAATTTTGTCTAAACCAAAAGCGTGACGAGTTAACTCTATACTACGTTCAATATAAGGAGTCTCTCTGTCTAATTCATTGGGTTCTACTATCAAACTTTGTACTGTTTGTTGACCAAAAAATGATATAATTATAACAGTTAAATAAATTAAAAATGGTAAAGGAGAAAAAGGAATATTCCTGAATTTAGGTGGTTTTAATAAACCAATTTTAGTATAGCGTCCCCATCCTGTTATGCCCTTAATGAGCAACCATAATGAAATGAGAATAGCGAGAATAGTAGCGATACTATAAACAGGTAAAAGAAAGTGAATATCTGTATAACTTGCTCCAAAAACAACTCCTTTCGTAGAATATAATAGCTGATACCTTGCTAACCAATGATAGAGTCCAACAACAGACATAAGAAGTCCACCCAAAATATATAAATGGCGGAGTTGAATACGAGAAAATCCAGGAAATTTACCCTGGGATAAACTATTAGCTGATAATAAATAAGTGAGACTTACTATAATAAATCCCAGTAAAAATAATCCACCTAACCAAAAATTTACTAATCGCCAAAAAGAAAGAGTAAAAATATAAAAACTGACATCTAGACTAAATTGGGGATCAATTTCCCCAAAACTGGTGGGATAAAAATACTGCAAAATTCTTGTCCAGTTTCCTGATAAAACTAAACCAAATATCATACTAAAAGCTAAAGATATTATCCTTAAACATAATTGATTATTAACAAAAATAAATATAATAATTCCTCCAATAATTCCTGCTTTCCATAATTGATTTCTGACTTGAGAAAAAATTTTCGCAACAGAATCTAAAAAGAAGGGAGTGGGTAGAGGAGGAGTAATATTAGGTAAGGTAAAATCTGGTGTCCAAACACTATAAGCCACTTCACTATAATAAAGTAGCATGAATCCCATTAAACAGCTTAAACTAACAATAACAATAATTAACCAGAAAAGACCAAAAGAACGAGATTCAGGGATTAATTTTGGTGTTGTTTTTTTTAGAGATTTACGCCTTTTTTTATTCTTAGTAGTAATTGGGGGAATAAAATGCCATTCATGACGTTTTGCTTGACGTAAATTTCCCCATAAGAACCACCAGGAAACACTACTAATGATAGCCCATAAACCCAACTGCCATAATAATTGTTTGACAAAAATATCTAGATAACCAACTTCTTGAAACCAAAGTCTCTCCACAATAACATGAGAGACTAATTCTAATATTAAGCCAATGCCTAATAAAAAAGTAAGAAATTTAGTTAGGTAAGAGTTCAAAATTTTAGACATGACTAGGTTTTCAATTAACAATTAATAATTAACAATCAACAATTAACAATTGATTAATTTAAGGTTTAAAACCTCCTAGTTCAAGGGTAAAATTCCAAGATACTCTCAATGTAAATGCTCTCACTTTACGGGAGACATCATTATACATTGAGAGATTGTTAATTGTACATTGTTGAAGAGAAGATATTTTTATCGTCTTGATAATTGCAATTCTGGAGCAATTTTTGGTTGACGTTTGTCTTCTAAAATCATTTTCACCCCCCTGGCCGGTGCTAGAGTGACACCCCGTCTTTTCTGGATTTCGGGTTCGCTATCTGCTAATTTTAATTGATAATGGGACATAATGGTGGCAATGACCAACTTCATCTCAAACTGTGCCAACGCTTCGCCCATACAACGACGGGAACCCCCACCAAAAGGAATAAATTCATAAGGAGTATATTGACGCTCTAAAAACCTTTCAGGCTTAAATTCGTGGGGTTCAGGGTAGATATCCTCACGTTTATGGGTTAAATAAATAGAACTCATCACAATATCTCCAGCTTCAAACTCATAACCTTCAATTTCAACCTTTTCTTCCGCAATTCTAGCGAAGGTAAACATGGCTACAGGGCTCAGTCTTAAGGTTTCATTGCAAACTGCGGTTAAATAGGGTAAACGGAATATTTCCATTCCCTCAGCATCAGGTGAAAGGGTGTTTAACTCCTCCAGTAACCTTTCTTTGACCTTGGGGGTACGATGAAGCCAATATAACACCCAAGACATAGATGTGGCCGTGGTTTCATAACCCGCTAGTAACAATGTCATCAATTCATCCCTTAATTCCTCATCAGTCATCTCTTCCCCATTTTCATCCCTTGCAGCCATTAATAATGAAAGAATATCAGTACGTTTGGGATCTGGATTGCTACGGCGATCGCTAATTTCTGCATAGAGTAAGTCATTGATCTTCTGTCTTTCACGAATAAACCGCCCCCAAGGACTCCATTTTCCCCAATCTTTTTGTAAAAAAGGAAAGAATAACAATGCTGAAGTTACAATAGAGTTAAAATTGTCGAGTAACTGTTTTAGGAGTTGCTGTAACTCCTCATATCTTTCTCCTTCGGTGATGCCAAACACAGCTTGCATCATAACTTGTAAGGAAATGTCTCCCATGAGATTCCTCGCGAGAAAAGGCTCATTTTTCGGCAATTTTTTCATGGCCTCTTCGGTGATCCGACAAGTTAATTCACCATAAGCTTTGAGACGTTCTCCATGAAACGATGGCATCACTAACTGACGACGCTGACGATGGCGATCGCCGTCTATCATAAATACAGAATAGTCCCCCACCAGAGGATGCAAAATATGATTAAATTCACCCGGAGAATTAAACTGTTGGCGATCGCGAGTCAATATATATTGAGAAATCTTCGGATTACTGTTGATAATAACGTTATTAGCAAACCCATTCCCTTGACCCCTAAATAGATCGGGATAACGAGAATGGTTACTTTCTAAATAGCTGGTTGGGTTGAAAATTAAATGTAATTGTTGTATGAACTTAGGGGTTTTCGGAGTGGGAATTGTTTTCATTACTAAACTTATCAAACTTTTTTATACTCTCTCTATTTATGATATAAGCAAATTATTAAATATTTTGAGTTAACCGACTCTTGATAATATAGTAGATGGTATTTTTGCACTACAAGACAAATAATAAATAATATCTCAAAATTGACAATGATCGAGTATAATTATGGGGTGATATGATCAAGAATCTGTATCCTGAAAACTGATTGAAAAAATTACCCTCAATCTTAGCTAGACCGTCCTTGTCACCTTGAGTGAGAAGGATATTCTTCATGGCAGTTAATTCGCTTAGGGAAAGGCTTTCGCTGTCTGACACCCTAAAATTGGAAACTGTACGTTAACAGGAGGCACCGCCAACCATTGGAGATTCAGATATAGGAAAACAAAAGTACATGGTAACTCAGAACACAACAACAAAAGACATTGGTTTCACCCACGAAGACTTCGCGGCTCTGCTCGACAAGTACGATTATCATTTTAGTCCTGGGGATATTGTTCCGGGGACGGTTTTCAGTATGGAACCGAGAGGCGCATTGATTGATATTGGCGCAAAAACTGCTGCCTATATACCCATCCAAGAAATGTCCATTAACCGAGTGGAGGACCCCGAGGAGGTTCTCCAACCCAACGAAACCAGAGAATTTTTCATCCTCACCGATGAAAACGAAGATGGGCAGTTAACCCTATCCATTCGTCGTATTGAGTATATGCGAGCTTGGGAGCGGGTGCGTCAACTACAGGCCGAAGATGCCACCGTGCGGTCTGATGTCTTTGCCACCAACCGAGGCGGTGCCTTGGTGAGAATAGAAGGGTTACGAGGCTTTATTCCTGGATCTCATATTAGCACCCGTGAAGCTAAAGAAGATTTAGTTGGGGAAGTGTTGCCCTTAAAATTTTTAGAAGTGGATGAAGAGCGTAACCGTCTTGTTCTCAGCCATCGTCGTGCGTTGGTAGAACGGAAGATGAACGGTTTAGAAGTGGGTCAAGTGGTAATTGGTTCTGTTAGAGGAATCAAACCCTATGGGGCGTTTATTGATATTGGTGGAGTCAGTGGACTACTACACATTTCTGAGATATCCCACGACCATATTGATACCCCTCACAGCGTCTTTGGGGTCAATGATCAACTAAAAGTGATGATCATCGATCTCGATGCCGAAAGAGGACGTATTTCTTTATCCACCAAACAACTAGAACCGGAAGCCGGTGATATGTTGAAAAATCGGGATTTAGTCTTCGAGAAAGCCGAAGAAATGGCTGAGAAATACCGTCAGAAGCTTTTAGCTGAAGCAGAAGGCAAGGAAGCACCAACTGAAGAAGTTTTAGAGGATGTTCCCTCGGCTTCTGATACAGATGAACCTCAAGAAGAATTAGCAGCCACTGCTACTGCTGAAACTGCTGATACTGATACTGAGGCTGCTGCTGAAACTGAAACTACTGCTGAAACTGAAACTACTGCCACTGCTGCTACTGCCACAGAATAGTAGATAATTTTATGTTTAGACCGCAAGGAAACTACAATTTTAACATGGTTAAGTTGTAAAAGAATTGCGGTCTTATTAATGGATAATGGATAATTAACTGGGAGCATCCCAAAGTTGCAAATTGTCCTTGATTGATAATAGTTGATCTGATTAATTTCCCCCCGTCTCCCCATCTCCCCCTCTCCCCGTCAAACTCCAAGAATAAGTTTTTGGCAAAAAT
>NZ_JASJEB010000024.1 GCF_030064895.1 Crocosphaera sp.
GTTATGGTCATAGATTGAGACATTTTTAGAAGATTTACTATTGGTAAATCCTCCAATCCATCCCCTTATAACTTGTCCTTTGCGACTGCTTTCTACATAGTCCCCAGACCGAAATCCAAAAGGAGTTATTGTTCCTCCTTGACGCTTGAGAATTCCTCCCTTTTTATACTGTTCTTGATGGAGTTTACGTCTGAACAATTTAGGGCGAGTTAATACAATAAAAGGGGTTTGAGTAACTAAACATTGACCAATCCATTCATGACCATGATTATTGCCACGTTGAAAAGATTGATATTTGATAAAAGCAGAAGAAGCAATGGCAATGGCATCATTTCCATGAGATTCTATAGATTGTTTATCTTTATGCTTTTTCTCTTTTATTAACCCTAATTTTTCTCGGAAACTTCCTGTAGTTTTAGAATCTACGGGAACGACGGTAGCTATTTTCCTGGCTTCTTTTCTAAACCATTCTTGTCCCACAGTAACAGGAGAAATACCTCGTCCATTCTTGATTGTATAACCCCCACAATCTTCATCTCTAATTTCTGCTATTGGTAGCAGTTTAGACATTTCTCGTAATACTCGCAATTCCATTAAGCGGTTAGCAAGTACACTGGGAGGTATTTTGCTTTGACGACGATTCTTAAACCTTTTCTCTCTATGATTACGGAGCTTAAAAGGTTTAGTCCTATCAATACGTCTGGCACGTCGAGAACGTCTTAACTCTTTTCTTTTCGCCATTTTCCCTGTTACCGATTGACGATCTTTTTTAGTTTTTTTCGACTTATAAAATCCTGGTAAACAAAGATGGAAGACAATAATTGTAACTAATTTAGACTGGAAAGCAATTCCTGTAAAAGCTTTGCCTCTATCTGTCCCTGCTACAATTTCTTGTACTTCATGACCTGATGGTTCTTTTGTTAATTGGACATAAAATACTCCTAATTTATTACGCTTAGGAATAGCTTTACCAGACTTAATCCATTTTCTAGCACGGGCTGGTGTTGTCGGCATTAATGGTTTGCCAACTGGATCTTTTACTGGAATTCTTGTTACTTGATTAGTCATATAATGCACCTTTTTAAGATGTATTTGTAGATAAAATCTACGTCCCTTCGGGCAATTTGATGAGCGTATCTTCTATTCACGACTAGACCGTAAAGAGGAGCCACTGCGGTCTTGGGGGTTTCCCCCAGGAGCAAGTGGCCTGTACAAACTAGGGAAATATTTGTACGTTTATCCCCACCAAATCTCTATGCCCTAACCAACTCTTGCGTTGCCTACCGTGAAACCTATTTCTAGGTTTTTTGGCAAGCCTCGACCTCAGCCGTTAGGCGGGTCGAGGTAGTTGACTCTAAATTAGAATAATTCTAGTCCACTATCCTCAAAAAGTTTAACTAATTTTTCTCCCATTAATTGTTCTTCTCGTAACATGACAAGACATTTTTTGGCAAACCAGTCATCATTTTTAATTTTGTCTCGTAAAAAGTCTTTCACATCGTCATCAGTAATCTCTTTATCTTCATAAAGTTTCTGGATATCTTCTAGGGAACGATAAAGAATTGTATTTTTACCAAAAATTTCATCTTCATAAATAATTTCCTTACTCATCCATTCCCAGTCAACTCTTTGTATCCAGAGTTTTTCCCCTGAAAAAAGAGAATTAATATTAAGGGTTAAATCATCAGTTACCCACCAATAAGTTTGGGGATCATCGTACATATCTCCTGTAAGACTGTTAGCTAAGGTAACATGATTTCCTGAAAAATTACGAATGTTAACATTAGCATTTTCTGTGGTTCGGTAAGCAATTTTTAATCGTAAATAAAGTCCTTCTTTTTCATATTTATTTTTGCGAGGAAGAAGATTAAAAAAACTAATTGCCGCCCCTGCTTCGTAAATTTCAATTAATCCTTGTTCTTTGTCCAAATACCAATTTGAACCATAAATAGCTGCGTCTGCTGCTGCTGCTGTTCCTCTTTGTCCCAAAATATCCTTTTCTGTGGCAAAATAAGGACGAGGCATTATCGTTTTTTTCAACCTTGGGAAAAATTCTCGTTTAGGTTCCATAATTTCTCCTTTAAATCCCTAGTTTAATCAGAGGTTTTACCTACATAACTCTTAATTGTATCACTCTTGTTGTCCTCTAAAGTCGATTAATTTCTAGATGTCTTTAATTATAAGCATTCAGCCGTCAGTATTTAGTTTTCAGTTAAGAGTTGTTAAGAGTTAAATTATCTCCTACTTTTTCCAGTCTAATACTCCTTATAAACCTTAATTTTAAAACGAGTATTAACATTGGCAAAATCAATAATCAACACTTTGTACAGATTCCTTTTCATGCTCTGAGGCAACAACTAGCCTACTTGTGTAAAAGATATGGAATTAATTACATCGAACAAGAAGAATCCTATACCAGTTTAACGAGTGCATTAGATTTAGATAATCTACCAGAATATAATGCAGATAATCCACAAACCTATGAATTTTCAGGAAAGAGAATAAAAAGAGGTTTGTATCGGACTAAGAATAAAAAATTAGTCAACTCAGATATTAATGTTTCTGCCAACATTGGACGTAAAAGTAAAGCCAATCTTTCTGAAAAGAGAGAGGTATTAGAGGGGATTTTGGACGCTCCAAGACGATACTTTATCGTGTAAAGAATCCCCATAGCCTTGCGTTAGGGTAGTTCAATTATAAGGCAACCAATAGAAGTTTCTTGTATGCTATTTTAAGCGTCTTACGGGACTGACGGGATTCGAACCCGCAACTTCCGCCGTGACAGGGCGGTGCTCTAACCAGTTGAACTACAGTCCCTTGTTCTTTTGAGCCGATTACTATCGTAACAAGGTATAGCAGAATTTGTCAAGTGTTTTCAAAAAAAAATTTTAAACAAGTCTGAGGAACATGGGTGTGAGTAAGCTGATAGCACTTTTCTCAAGTCTGTTGACCAAACATTGAACATTGAACATTTTGGTTTCAAGCCTCTCCCTTTAGGGAGAAAGAAGTTTGGGAGAGATGTGCAAACAGTTAACCCTAAATATACCAGTTCTTATGCTTTTGATGGTAGTGGGAAAGTTAAACGCAGTAAAAAGAATTATTCTTTGTGTAGGTTTCCAAATGGCAAACAATATAATGCCGATTTGTCCGCCTCATATAATATCGGGGCAAGGTATTGGTATTCTGTCTTAATTGGGGATAAGTATTTCTCTAAGGTATTTGTTAGCCAAAGTTCTACAAATACACTGCGGACACCAGTTTGCTTAGGGACACTTAGAAGTCTAAAAACTTCTGGGTGCAAGTGAATCCCCAACTATAATCTGTGATTTAGTTGGGGTGTGTTCAAGCTAGTCTAACCCAAGATAGAGATGTTTTGTTCACCATCAATCTCATCATCAAATAAACCACCGACTGTTACTAAATCCATTGGTGCGGAGGTCATTTCTTCACTCATTTCGCCTTGAGAATCTGTTGTTGCTACTGTTTCGCTATTAACTGGAGAATGGCGAACCTGATAAAATTCTTTACCGAGGTTTCTGGCCTGTTCATAGCTGTCGATATCACCTTGTTCAAAGTAATATTTAGCGGCTAAACGTAAGTCTTCAACTGCTTGTTTTCTATTACCAATTTCTGCTAAGAGAACACCTCGATTATGATAGGCTTTAGCATAATTAGATTCTAAATATAAGGCTTCTGTATAGTCTTTGATCGCCCCTGTTTTATCTCCTAATTTTTGATGATTCAATCCCCGTTGATAATAAGCTTCTGCACCCTCTGAGTTAGTGCGAATTATTTGAGATAAGTTTTCAATATTTTGCAAGGTTTCAACAACATTTTGAACTTTATTCAGTTGAGACTCTAACTGATGAGCAAATTGCTCAAGTTCATTTTCTTTTCCATTTAACAGAGTAAAAGATTCTTTATTGTCTTGAACTCTATCTGATAACTCATTAACCAGGGTTTGAAATTTCTGATCTTGCTGATTTAAACTCTTTGCTCCCTGTTCTTTTAATTGTTGTAATTGTCCTACAAGACTAGAATGATTACTATTCATTTGTTGTGTCATTTCCATTGTAGAACTTTCTTGAATTCGAGCTAATTCTACTTTTAATTGACGACGGTTAGCAATTTGTAAAGCAACTGAAAAAGAAATAGGAATAGCAGCAAAAGAAGCGTTACTCAAAAAAGAGCCAACTACACCTCCAACTAATCCAACTCCTGATAAAATATCAAAAATGTCAGATAAATTACTGTTACTATCTTGAGTTTCTAGTTCTTGAGTTTCTACTTGGTTTTCCATGATATTCAATCCTGTTTGAAGTTTAATTAATGGTGAATATTTAGTTTAAATATTCTTCTTCTTGATGGGTTAAAATGGTACAATTAGATGTAGGAGAACAAGCACAAAGTAAAATATATCCTTGATCTAATTCATCTCGTTTAAGGAAAGATTCAGCCTTTTCTGTTTGTTCAACTTTCCCAGAAACAACTTTACCTAAACAATCAAGACAAGATGCGACACGACAAGAATAAGGATGTTTAATACCTTTACTTTCCGCAACGTCAAGAACGTACTCTTCTGAGGACACCCCAATAGTTTTATTTAAGTCATGTTTAGGGTTAACTAATTTGACTTGAAAATAACTGTTAGTTTCACTCATTTGTAGCTCCTTAAATGTTGATAATTAAATGATTGATAAAAAAAGTTTAAGCACCTAAAATAGTGCAATCTAGTTGAAATGCAGGTAATATGAACTTAGATATTTGAGGAGTTAAATATTGTTGGATTACCTCCTAAATTATGGGGTAGTGTGTCCTTACAAAACGCTCATATCCGACAGAATGAATAATTTTTTGTAACTAAATCAAAATCCCATCATGTAAACGATCTAAATCATTATTCCTCGATAATAAAATTAGTTTTAAAACTATTTAAGCATCTTGAATTTTTGCCATATATTCAGATACTTTTATTTGCGTATCTTTTAGCTGTGTAATCATAGTTCGAGTGACCAATTTACGCTTTTCAACTAAGATCGCACCGGTGACAGGATGGAGGATATTTTCTTTAGCACGACTGCCAATTAAATCTTCAATATTTTCGATTTCACTGACATACATCCCCGAAGGAACTTCTACTACAACTCCGTCTCCGATAACCCTTGCTTGACAAGCTAAACGAGAGCATTTATTAGCGGTAGTAATCACATCCATAGTGCGAATTTCTCGGCGGTTAACAGGAGATAAACTCTCCATTCCTTCCGTGATAAAAACATGGCAAGTGGAACACATTCCCCGACCACCACATTCTTTCCAAACCTTCAAATCTTTGGCTAGTAAACCACTTAAAAGATTATCGTTAGTTAGTATATCAACCCTCTCGTTAATAGGGTCAAGTTTAACTGTTTTTGCCATGTCTAAAATCTCCTCAATTGATTAGTTTTTACGTAATTGATCACGACACAATAATTCCATTATTTTATGATGATCATGACCTTCTTCTCGCCATGCTTTTATGGGGTTAATTCTTTCAGCTAAACCAATTACAAAGTAATTAGAATTAGCTCCCATAGATTCACAAGTGGTTTGAATACAGTGTAATTCTTCTCCTGTTAATTTACTGAAAAAAGCACTCATAATTCCTGCTTCCAGAAAACACATAGGACGCTTATTTTGAGTAGCAAACCGAGCAAAAGGAGAATTAGAAATTTGCGGTACTAGAAAACCATTTTGATAGTATTTGAGGTTAATATCAAGGACTCCCCAACCATGAGCTTTCCAGCATTCTTTTAAGCATTGAACAAATTGAATCATGTTCATTTGTGCTAGAGGTTTTTCGTAGTATTCCCCTAACTCATCAGCAAATCTCTGATAGAAATTTTTTCCCCACCAACGACCAATACTGAATAAAGCAACACTACTTCCTTCACCCAGTTCATCTTCTAAAGTGTTATAAAGTGCCTCTAATAAAGGTTGGGGAAGGGCTAATAAACGGGAACCACTACGATTCTCTAATAAACCAAATTCAAAGTCTCCTTGAAGATAAATATCTGGAGAAAAGTAATTGCCTTTAAAGGAAGATTTTTTAACTAAATTTGCAACATCAATCATTAACTTATGCTCCTACTTTTAAGGTTTCAGATTCGGGTTTTGTTTCTAGTAGCATCATTTTTGCCTGTTTTAGAAATGGAGTTAAAATAACCATTTGCTCCATGGTTAATTTTTCTTCTAAACCCTTTATTAAGTTTTCAAAAATATGGGTTTCAATCTCTACCATTTCTTGAGCATGAATAACATCTGTGAGCCATTCTAAAAGGCGATGTCTGAAATAATCGGGATTATTTAATAACATGGCCATTGCGCCATATCGCATCACTGACATCCAGTGTTTTAATGCTTGTTCCAAACGCTGCATATTTTCATCAGGAAAAGCCTCTACTAAACTATAAGCAATATCCTGAAATATAGGTATTTCTTGATCTCGTAAACTTTGATAAATTTTTAGGCGTTCTTTAAGGGTTGCTGCCCCTTGTTTTAGGGATTGTAAGTCTGAAGATTCAAGATAGTGATCTTCAGCTTCATAAAATAAGTTTTCAAAATCTTTCTGCATGATCTTTGTTTTAGAATAAATCAGATAAGTTGTTTAAATCTAAATCGGAAGAAGTGTTATGATTTGGAGGTGTCAAGGAAGACTTTTTAGACATAGGCGCAATTTCTGGCGGTTTTTTCCAACGAATTTCTCGGAAAAAACTATTAACGGAAAGACTGAATAAAGATTCAGGTGCAAGTTGAAATTGCTCTGAAAAAGTCTGTGTTTCTTGTTGTCCTTTCCAGTTGGATTGTCTAAGAAAATCTTTGAGATTTAAGTCCAATAAAGACTGCGCACTTTCTATTAATTCAACGGCATCTAAATTTTGTAGACTGGTGGTTTCTCCTACCCAATTACAAGTACGAAAAAAGTCATAAACACTGACACTCGACCATGTTTGCCTACTCATCATTTAAGATACTCCCCATGATGTAATTTCTTTTCAATGTCCTTAGCTAAGGCCCCTTCGTTTAACCAGAAAGTTGCAGCATCAACTCTGTCTTGTTTGCCAACTAAAAACTTACAATAGGTTTCACCCATGGCATAACATTGAATTTCAATGGCATTGAGGTCTTTATTGACTAACTTGCTAAAAAATCCAGCTAATAAACCAGCATAAATATGACAAACTGGCTTACCAACATCTCCTAAAGTTCTTGCAACAGCAGAATCAAAAATGTTGACAAACATAAAGCCATTTTTCTGCTCACTCATATCCACTTCCCAGTTACCCCAACCTTGCGCTGTAAAACGCCACCACCAAGCTTCTAAAATATAGTTGAGGTTCATTTGATTGAGGGGTTTCTTATATTCATATTCGGCATAAAGCCACTCTTTAAAAAAGTCGGCATCTCGCTTTCCCCAATCTTTACCTATGTTGTAGGCAATCACTCCTGCTGCACTACCAATTTCTTCTTCTAGTCCTTCAATTAATCCTAGAATAAAGTCTTCGCTGGTGAGAATATTCCGAGATTCGTTCCAATCAATAATACTGCCTGTTTCTGTTTGGAAAGAAAAGAAATCTTCTGAGGCATAATGATGATGTCTCTTCGGATATTTCTTTTTTAAAGGATGCTCAAAATTAGTTACTAACTGTTTTGTTTCCTGTTTGCTATCACTTGAGGTGAAAACCATCTTATACTAAACCTCAATACTTTATCAAATGTAATTTCATTGTAAAAAGATAATTGGCCGACTTCCTCAGTGGTTATCAGCAAATTATCAGGGTTTGTTCTCTAAGTATCAGGGGTTGTACAGACTGATACAAACCAATACTGCCTGGTTAAGCTCGAAACGCTCTAGTTAAGGGGGGCAGGGGGCAGGAGGCAGGAGGCAGGAGGCAGGAGGGGAGAAAAAAGTTGAAAAATAAGACTATTTAGCTTTTAAAAACCTTATAATTTGCTATTTAAGATGATATCTAACTATTACTACTTCTGACTCCTTTTGAATTCTTTAAATTTCCAATTCCCTATATTTTTCAACTTCAATTAAAGCTTTAAAGTCCTCAAATTGAAAGTTATTATCAGTTATCTTTGTGCTTCCTGTTGCTTGTAATTGTTGGAAACATTGAAACATAGAATTAGTAGAATTTAATAACCCTGATAAGGCATAAGCGACTATTTTAAACCCCATTGTTTCTAATTCTTCTAAGGATAAACAGGGTGTTTTTCCACCTTCAATTATATTTGCTAATAAAGGAATATCAGGAAAATAATTAGCAATTTTTTCTAATTCTTCTTTAGTTTGGGGGGCTTCAATAAAGATAATATCTGCCCCTGCTTCTTGGTATTTTTTACCTCGATATAATGCTTCTTCTAGTCCATAAATTGCCCTAGCATCAGTTCTGCCAATAATGACTAAATCACTGTTATTTTTAGCATTTACTGCTGCTTTTATTTTTTTGACCATTTCTTCAGTTTCAATGACCTTTTTTCCTTCAAAATGACCACATTTTTTCGGCCATTCTTGATCTTCTAAAATAATTCCTGCTGCCCCAAAATCAACAATATCTTCTACTGTTCTTTGTACATTCAAAATATTTCCATAACCAGTATCTATATCACAAATAACAGGAATATTGACAGATTTTATAATATTTCTAACTTGATTTAACATTTCTGTTGCAGTTAAAAATCCCAGATCAGGGAGTCCTAATAAAGAAGCAGACATCCCAAAACCACTGGTGAAAATAAAAGAAAATCCTGCTTTTTGGGCTAATTTAGATCCCAGACAATCATAAACAGCAGGGGCAGCTATAATTCCAGGTTTATCTAATAGTTGACGTAAGGTTTTTGCTGAGTTCATAAACAATTTTCAATCAAATATTTCTGCTTTTTTAAAAGGTAAACCTTCTTGATCTTTTTTTGACAATTTTGGTTCTCCTTTTAACTGCCAGTCAATAGCCAGATCAGGATCATTCCAAAGAATACTTCTTTCATGTTGTGGGGCATAATAATCAGTGGTTTTGTAAAGAAATTCAGCAGCATCTGATAAGACAACAAAACCATGAGCAAATCCTTCGGGAACCCAAAATTGACGTTTATTTTCTGCACTTAAAAGACAGCTTACCCACTGTCCAAAAGTCGGGGAACTTTTGCGAATATCAACTGCTACATCTAACACTTCTCCTGCAACAACACGGACTAATTTTCCTTGGGGTTGTTGAATTTGATAATGAAGTCCCCGTAAGACATTTTGCTGCGATCGCGAATGATTGTCTTGGACAAAATTTCTTTCTATTCCTGTTGCTTCTGTAAACGCTTTTTCGTTATAACTTTCATAAAAAAAGCCTCGATCATCCCCAAATACTCGGGGTTCAATAATAACAACATCAGGAATTTTTGTTTGAATAACTTTCATAATTAATAACTGGTAACCCATAAATAATAACTGAATTAAACTTGCATTGTCACCCAATTTTGTAATTCTTCCCACCCTAAACCCTGACGCATAATAGAAGGAGGATCAGAAGTCATATCTAAAATAGTAGACACATCAAAACCAGGTTCTAAACTATTATCAATAATAAGGTCAACTTGACTTTCTAAAATGTCAAATAATTTAGCTTTTTCTAAGCCAAGAGTAGGAAGCTCTCCATCTTCATCGGGTAAATGAGCAGAAGTAGAAACAATGGGATTTTCTAAAGTTTGTAAAATAGCTTGACAAATTGGGTGATTAGGTACACGAATACCTGTACTTTTTCGCTTAGGACTCATCACTAATTTTGGCACAGCTTTAGTAGCTGGTAATAAAAAAGTATAAGGGCCAGGAATTAAGCGTTTCATAATACGATAAGCTTCATCAGTTACTCCTGCATAATGGGAAATATTAGACAAAGAAGAACATAAAAAAGTCAACGGTTTATCATTAGATAATTGCTTTAATTTTCGCACACGTTGCACGGCTGATTTACTATTAAGATCGCACCCGATCGCATATACTGTATCTGTTGGATATAACATGACGGACCCTTGTCTAAGGGAATCGCATATTTCGTCAATGCGACGGTCTTGAGGGTTTTTAGGATGTAAATCGTATAAAATAGCCATAATTATGACCAAAATAGCTTATTTAGACTGTGTGACAGGTATTGCTGGGGATATGTGTTTAGGAGCATTAGTGGATAGTGGTGTTCCTTTAGAATACTTGATTGAGCAACTCAAAGGGTTAAAAATTGACCACGAATATGAGTTAAGTCAAGAAAAAGTACAGCGCAATGGACAACAGGCCACTAAGGTTCATGTTAACTTGCTTCAGCATGATGATCATGATCATGACCATCACCACCATCATCATACCCCTGCTCGTCATCTTCCTGAAATTGAAGCTATGATTCGAGAGGCAAACTTACCGTCACGGGTGACAGAATGGAGTCTGGATATATTCCGTCGTTTAGCGGTAGCAGAAGGGGCAGTACACGGAGTTCCACCGGAAAATGTACATTTCCACGAAGTAGGGGCAACAGATGCCATAGTGGATATTGTAGGCACTTGTCTGGGGCTAGATTATTTAGACATTGAGACGTTATACTGTTCAGCGTTACCTACTGGTGGGGGAACGGTTTATGCCGCACATGGCCGTTTACCTGTGCCAGTACCGGCGGTGTTGAAGTTATGGGAGTCCCGTCAAGTTCCTATTTATAGTAACAATATTGACAAAGAATTAGTGACACCCACAGGAGCAGCGATCGCTGTTACACTGGTTAAAAGTTTTGGTCAACCTCCGAAGATGATATTAGAAAAAGTTGGTTTAGGTGCAGGTTCAAAAGATTTATCTATCCCTAATATTTTACGTCTCTGGATAGGGGAAAGTGTGACAGAAAAAAAAACAGTAATGTCGACATAGTTGCTGTTTTGGAAACCCAAATAGATGATCTAAGTCCGCAAGTTTTTGGTTATTTATTTGATATTTTATTGAATGTTGGGGCGTTAGATGTTTTTACTCAGTCGGTGATGATGAAAAAGTCACGCCCTGGTATTTTATTAACGGTTATTTGTGCTGTTGATAAAATAGATGTTTGTGAGAAGATTATTTTTAGAGAAACAACCACATTGGGTATTCGTCAATCTATTCAGAAACGTTCGATTTTAGATCGAGAAATTAAAATAGTTAATACAAAGTATGGAGAGGTTAGGGTTAAGATTGCAACGCAAGGAAAAGGAGAGAATAAAACTATTATTAATGTCCATCCTGAATATGAAGATTGTGCAGCGATCGCTCTTAAGTTTAATCAACCTTTAACTACTATTCAAAAAATTGTCTTAGAGTCTTTTAATTCTATGTCTTGATTCTCTTTTGATATTATTAAAATCATTAAAAACTATGAGTAAATTAACCATTAAAATAACTAATTATCAAGATGAAATAGAAGCAATTAAAAACATCAGAACTTGTGTTTTTCAAGAAGAACAAGGAGTCGATCCTGTTTTAGAATTTGATGGTTATGATGATAATTGTGTTCATTTTATCGCGTATATAAATGAGGAAGCAATAGGAACAACAAGAGTTAGATATCTTGATAAAAATACCGCCAAAATTGAACGATTAGCAGTGTTAGCTTCCTCAAGAGGTCAAGGGGTCGGTACAGCATTAATGAAAGAAGCGATAACCTTTATTAAAGGACAAGAAAAATATCAAAAAATTGTTATTCATGCTCAAGTTTATATTCAAATTTTATATGAAAAATTAGGATTTGAACCAATAGGCGATCGCTTTACAGAAGCAGATATTATTCACATAAAAATGATTAAATATATCTAGATTTTACTATCCATTGTCAAAGAGATTACTCGTACCTCGGAATTACAATTATTAATTGTTAATTGTTAATTGTTAATTGTTAATTATTAATTGTTAGCGGCATTCGTCTATAGCGTTTCTCGGACTCATGAGGTACACCTAATATCTAACTCCGAACTCCTAACTCCGAACTCCTAAAACTAGAAAACTCTGTACCTCACAAGTATGAGAAGTGCTATATATTGTCTTCCTCGTCCATCAATAAAGCATTGTCGTCACTCTCAAATGCTTGCTTGAGTAGGGTTTCAGCTTTTTCTGGATCTTCATAAATCAACTCAATCATCTCATCAGTATCCATCCCAAGCCGCTTAGCATAAAATCCAACCTCATTTTTGATTCTGTTTTCCCCTTGCCTCAGATACATCGATAGGCAATGCCTAGCCTGTACAGTGTGTTCGCGCTTGAAGCGAAAAAACGACAGACAAGCAAGTAATCGATCTTCATAAGGGGCTAAGGCTTTCATCTGGATACGTTTTGGCTGTCTACTGGGCATATTTGTTCCAAAATCTATCATATCTTCATTTACTTTAACAATTATTAGAGATGAAATAGCACTAGATTCTTCGTACCTCGGAATTACAAATAAATATATAATGAGAAAAATATAAACTTTTATAACAAAAATTTAAACCGTGTCTAAACAAGCTATAGTCGTGGGAGCAGGAATAGGTGGATTAACGGCCGGGGCATTACTCGCTCGTCGAGGATATGATGTAAGTGTGTATGAACAGGCTTATGTGCCTGGAGGTTGTGCCTCAACCTTCAAACGTCGGGGGTTTACCTTCGATGTGGGAGCAACTCAAGTAGCAGGTTTAGAACCCGGAGGCATTCATCACCGCATTTTTGAAGAATTAGACATTGACTTACCCCCAGTTACTCCTTGTGATCCTGCTTGTGCCGTTTTTTTACCAGGAGAAACCCAACCGATCAATGTTTGGCGAGATCCCGAAAAATGGCAACAAGAAAGACAACAACAGTTCCCCGGAAGTGAACCTTTTTGGCAATTATTAGCTAAACTATTTCAAGCAAGTTGGAAGTTTCAAGGCCGAGATCCAGTATTACCTCCTCGCAACCTTTGGGATATTTGGCAACTTACTAACGCGCTACGCTTAGATACATTAATCACAGTTCCTTTTACCTTGATGACGGTGGGGGATGCTTTACGGTTGTATGGATTATATAACGATCGCAGATTAAAAACCTTCCTCGATTTACAATTAAAATTATATTCTCAAGTTGATACTGATGAAACCGCTTTATTATATGCAGCTACAGCGTTAGGAGTATCCCAGGAACCCCAAGGATTATATCATTTACAAGGAAGTATGCAGGTATTAAGCGATCGCTTAGTGGAAGGGTTAGAAAAATACGGGGGAAAACTCTTCACTGGCCATTCTGTTGAGAAAATAGAAACCCTTGAGGATAAGAAAACTAAAGTTACTATTCGTGTTCGCAAAACAGGGGAAACCATCACCAAAATAGCCGATCATGTGGTGACTAATGTTCCTGTCCAAAATTTAGTTAAGATGATTGAGACACCCACTAAACCTGGGTTTAACTTGTATCAACAAAGAGTTGATAAACTTCCCGAAGCGTCTGGGGCCTTTGTTATTTATTTGGGGGTTGATGAAAAAGCTATCCCCGAAAGTTGTCCCCCTCATCTGCAATTTTTCTATGATTATGATGGCATCATTGGGGAAAATAATTCCTTGTTTGTTTCCGTAAGTAAACCTGGAGATGGTAGGGCAAAAAAAGGACAAAGAACAATTATTGCCTCTAGTTTCACCGATACTCAAATATGGAATAATATAAGTAAAGAGAAATATCAACAATTAAAACAACAATATAGCCAAGAAGCGATCGCCCGTTTAAGCAACTATTTCCACCTCAACGCTGATACTATTATTCATCAAGAAGCAGCCACCCCTCGCACCTTTGCTTACTATACAGCTAGAGATAAAGGAATAGTCGGAGGTGTTGGCCAACGGGTATCTACTTTCGGTCCCTTTGGTATCGCTACCCGTACCCCCGTCAAAAATATTTGGTTAGTAGGAGACTCTACCCACCCCGGAGAAGGTACAGCAGGAGTTAGTTATTCGGCCTTAACTGCTGTTAGACAAATCGAAAGAATGACCTAAAAATCAAGGTTGTGAAGGTTTTTAACCACCCTCACCTTAATGTCGCAAGGAGGCTGACGCTATACGAATGTTAGCGTTAAGAGGAATTGCGACCAATATATAGCAATAGACAGGTTAGTTAGGACACATAAATTGTATTTTAAGGCAACAGGCAACAGGCAACAGGCAACAGAAAAATGTCCTAATAGCCTTGGCGACTGCTATATCAACACGAAGTACGTTTTTGATGCTAAACTCATCTCGGTGAGTTTTTAAGGTCGATGAAACAAGTCTTAACCCTAGTAGTCAAGCTTCAACCTAACCCCGAACAGAGTCAATTATTAGACGATACTGCTCAGGCGTTTGCTGATGCTTGTAACTGGATCAATGAGACTGTTAAACGTAATTTGACCAATAGAAACTCAATTCAAGCTGTATGTTATCAAGACGTTAAAGAACGTTTTGGATTAACAGCTAATCATGTTGTTAGAGCTTGTGCAAGAGTAGCGGCTAATCGCTTAACTGCTAAACATAAAGGTCGAAAAGTTAAACAATTCAAACCTACCAGTTTTGATTGTGATGCTCGCACTTTTCGTTTTATTGAGACTGGTTATCTAGCAAGTATCAGTACAACTGGAAAACGAGCCAAAATCCATCTCAGAGTAAGTAATTATCATAGAGGAAAACTATCAGGTCAAAATCCAACATCGGCACAAGTTTGTCAACACAAAGATGGTGATTGGTATGTTCATATTCAACTTAAATCTGATGCTCCAAAACCGATTAAAACAGATAAGGTTATTGGAGTTGATTTTGGGAGAAGAGACATAGCATTTACCTCCACTAATAAATCATGGTCAGGAAAGGAAATTCAAGAAAAACGAGATAAATTGAATCGTGTTAGAGCTTCTTTGCAGAAAAAGGCATCCCAAGGCACAAGATCAACCCGGCGTAGATGTCGACAGATTTTGAAACGGCTATCAGGGAAAGAGAGAAGATATCAAGCATGGATTAATCATAATATATCTAAAGCTATCATCAACGAGGCTAAACAATCTAAATCCTTCGTATCTATTGAAGATTTAACGGGAATTCGAGAACGAACTAATCAACAACCTAGAAATAAAACTGAACGAAGGCGGTCTAATTCTTGGGCTTTTTATCAGTTAAGAACTTTTCTCGAATATAAAGGTATCTCTGAAGGAATTGAAGTAGTAGCAATTAACCCTAGATATACGAGCCAAACTTGTCATTGTTGTCTGCATATTGGACTGAGAAATAATAAGTCTTTTAAGTGTAGCAATAAGACTTGTGGCTGGATTGGAGATGCTGATTTGAACGGCGCGTTAATGATAGCTTTAGTGGGGCAGAGTGTAAGGCTGCCTGGAGGTTCGAGTTTGTTGGCTTGTCCCATAGACTCAGGGCTACAGAAAGCCCACGCTATAGCGACAGCTTAGCGTGGGAACCTTACAACCTTGGTATTTCAATTAAAGGAGATATGAAGTCCTATTAACTAACAAAATTTATCATCGCCATGAATACTTCACGGGTAAGAGGTAAACTATCCACAACCATCGCAGTACATAACAACATTAGATAAAGGATAGAAAACTTAAACAGAGATTTTGCCATATCCTTATCAAAAGGATTTTGTTTTAGTAACCAGGTTTTCTTGATAAATATCGCCCCTAATAAAACAGCGATCACTCCATACAACCAACCAGAAACCCCCACAGGATAGACTAACAAGAAAGTACAAGGAATCACTAATAAGGTATACCACCAAATTTGACGCACAGTTGACTCTTCTCCTTCGATAACAGGCATCATAGGAACATTAACCTGTGCATAATCATCCTTGATCATCAAAGCCAAAGCCCAGAAATGGGGGGGAGTCCAGAGGAAAATAATGGCAAATAATATCCAAGGGGCCCAACTGAGATCCCCTGTTACAGCGGCCCAACCTACTAAAGGAGGAATTGAACCTGCTGCCCCACCAATAACGATATTCTGAGGAGTATTGCGCTTCAGGAAGTGGGTATACACCAGCATATAGAAAACAATGCCGGACATGGCTAATAAACCACTGAGAAGGTTTATATAAAGGAGAAAAAGACTAAAAGACATCACCGCCAACACCACTGCAAAAATGAGGGCGTGACTAGATTGAACACGGCCTGATGGGATGGGACGGGTTCTAGTCCGCAACATTTCATAGTCAATGTCGCGATCGTAGATACAGTTCATCACTTGCGCAGAAGCTGCCGCTAGGGTTCCTCCTAATAAGGTAATGAAGAGTTTAAAAGAGTCCACTTCACCCTTAGAGGCCATCCACATTGAAGCGGCCGTGGTGATTAATAATAGAGGAATAATCCTCGGTTTGGTTAGTTGATAATAACTTCTAACTACTTGTAAAAGGTTCTCGTTACGACGGACAAGATCAGTCCCAATCATTAATTCACACCAAATTCTATGGATTGATAGTTTATTGTGCTAAGCACGAAGAAATAGGGAATAAAAAGCGAAAAATACTAACTTTTAGGCTTTTGCATCTCGCATTCCCAAAGTTGTCAAGGCGACTAATGTACCAAATAAAGCAGCCCCGACGGTATGATGGATAACGGTTAAAGGTTCCACCTGTAAACGTAGGTAAAAAGTGGCTACCCCTAAGAGGACTTGTAAAACAACGATCCCACCAGCTACCCAAGCGAGTTTTCTCAGGGTTGGATGTAGTGCCGGAGTTCGCCAAGCCATGAAAACAACGGTTAAGGTGGCTAAGGTTGCAGGAACCACACCGATAATATGACTATTCATCACTGCGCACAGTTGGGAACCGCCAAAGCATTGATGCAAGGCCCAACGGGAACCCACTAACGCCCCTAATAAGCATTGAACATAGACTAAAATAGCTGCTGTCAGGCTGGCCCAGCGCAGTTTACCGGCGGTGGTGGTGCCTTGGTAGGGGGTGAGACAGAGGGCAATGATCACTAAGCTGGCAAAGAAGAGAAGGGCAGTTCCTAAATGGGCGGTAACAATATCAAACCGCAACATTTGTGTGACGGTTAAACCCCCTAAAATGCCTTGAAAAACAATGAGTCCTAATGCCCCTAAACAAGCCCAGGGTAGCCATTTGGGGAGTTCTTTGCGAAACCACCAAGAAAGTCCTACTAAGGCCAGGGTACTTAAGCCAATGAGGGAAGCATCTAAGCGATGGAACCATTCTAAGAAGACTTGCAGGTTCATTTGTTGGGTGGGGACTAACTGACCATAACATAGGGGCCAGTCGGGACAAGCTAACCCTGCATTCATTACCCTTGTGGCACTTCCTACAGCCATCAAGAGTAGGGTCGCGATCGCAATTTTCCACACCAAAAATCTCATCCATTTTTGGACTTTCGGGCGATCGCTTGTGGTGGTTATTTGTCCTGTAAGAACAGATTCTGTCATAGCATCCTAATCACTTTATTTAACAGATTTTCTTGTTAGCAAAATGTTGATTTTGCTACAAAATTTTGTCTCTTTAAAAGTAGAGCTAGTCAGATTCTACTGAAGGGTTTCTGATTTGTGACGGAATTTTTAGGAACTTTTCCTAATCTTTTGATTAGGTTAATAATGCCTTTACTTAAGTTAACAAACCAAGACTTAAATTTAATTATGTTTTAATCTCTTAGAGGGTTTAAGCAATGGCAAAATCTGTATATTTTCGACTTTCAGGATCATGAAAAGCTAAAACAATATCTTCTTTTAGTACACCTTCTCTTAATAATTCATTAGCGATACCTTCTTCTGTCCAATCTTCTTCTATATAGATTTTATTATTTTTTATTCGTATATGAACATGAATATTTCTAATTTTTTTCTTGCCTTCCCATCCCATAAATAACCACATATATTGGTCATGTACTTCATCAACAATAAGACAGCTTTCTCTACTTAAGTTCGATGAACCTGAAACCCATTCATGGTATTCTGTTAGAACTTTTTTTATAGATTGGCGATACTTTTCTAGTTTATCCATTCTAAAATTTCCTCTTGTTCCACATCAACAACAATTAAAAGTAATTGGTTTATTTTGCTAATTTCCTTGATAGAATCTCTTTCAAAAAAGTTTACATAGATACTATCTTTAATAGCTAAATAAATTGTATATTCTGGTTCAGTTAGCTTAATTAAGTCTCGATATAAAATATATTGACCTAAAGCAACTTCAAAATCTCTCATTGGTGAGGGACTTAAAAAGCTTTTGATTTCAACAACTATTTTATGCCCACTGCGTTCAGCAGCAATGGGTTTTTCTGCTGCTAAATCAGCAAATAATTCAGCATCTTTGTATTTAATTCTATAAGGATCTGCTGTAATCGTCCAACCCTCTTTAATTAAAGCATTTTTAACTGCATCATGGTAAGTGTCTTTTGCTGGCATTTTCCTCCTTATATTTATTTTAGTGTATGTATTTATTATAGGCGATCGCTTTCTTAATTTTTATTAATTTATTTCAACAAATTTTCAATTTCTTCATCACTAAAACCAAATTGTCTAAAAATGCGTAAAACATAAGCAGGTGAGATTTCTTTTGCACCAATATCTATAGGAACAATTCTACGCTGTTTATCAACTTCTCGAATATATAAGCGATGATCTCCTTTTCCTTCTCGATAAAATTGACAACCTCCTTTTTCAAGAATTTTAATTAGTTTTTTGGGTTTAAGAGAAGGAATATTTTTAGGCATAAACTTTTCTTAGTTCGTATATTTCAGAAGATTCTGAATCTTCAATAGTTAAAAATTCATGGAGTTCATCAATATGAAGAGGACGAGAATAAACACTATCTTCACTATTATAAACTTCTAAAAAAGATTCAATTGCTTCTTTAAGTTTATCAATAGCTTGTTCTGGAGTTTTTCCCTGTCCCACTAATCCATTTTCGAGACATAATGAAATCCAATAATCTGCGCTTTTTCGGAGGATTACGGTGTAAAAGTTCATTTTTATTTAACTAATTGCTAAAATTTTTTTTGATTTAATATGATTTTTAACGCTTTCATTTAAGAGTTGGTAGAGGAAATGAGGTGTTTTTTCATTAGCTAATTCTAAATTTTCTTGATAATTTTTACAAGCTAATTCATCATTTATTATTCGATAATGAATTATTTTTGTCCATTCTGGTGCAGTAATCATTAATTGTGGAATAACAGCAATAAAAGCTTCAATTTGTTTTTGTAGTTCAAAAGATTCTAAAAAATGCACTAACCCAAACATAATGTCAGCTTGCTCACAATTATCATCTAAAATAAGATGTAAGTCTTTTAAATATTCATAATGAGGGTCTTCCGCAATATTTTCTAAAGTTTCTTCAAAAGTAATTACCTCCTCAGGAGTTTTCATCAAGCGATTTTCTTTTAAAGTTTTTAGTAAATTACTCATTAGATTACTCCTTTATAAAAAACAGTTGGCCAAGTCTCTTGATTAAGTTGAATAAGCATTTGTAAACTTTTTTTGATACTTGAGTTATAGAGTCTGTGACTAAAATAAATAGAACGAACATTCCACACTTCTTGTGCTAGTATTTGCCGAGGTGAAAGGGTTAAGTCTGGACTTCTACCATAGGATGAAGTTTGGCGATGACGACCCCCTTTTCCTGGTGATAAATGTTCCATCATGATAGCAATTCCTTGATTCGTTGTGTAATCTTTGACTTTAGCTTTCATGTAAGCATTGGAGGGAACATGATGAGGGGTTAAATTGTCTCCTCTACGACCTAATTTTAACAAGTTGCCGTACGTCCCGACTTGTCCTTCTCCTGTAAGTAGTTTAGATTGGGTAATGTTGTCTCCTTGTAACTATTTTAGGGGATAGGTTTATTATAGGCGATCGCCTTAGTTTAATACTATTGAATTTTTGTTTTTTCATACTCATAATGTGGCTGTTTTCAATTATTTGTGTTTCTTCCAATAATTCTTGAATTTTCAGAAATTCCTCATAAGGTAAAACAGCAAATTTCTTTCCATTCTTAGTTAAAAATTCAGGATGTAATTCAATCATTTTTATCTCCTTAAATTAAGTGTTAAGTATTTAAGCGATGGCAAAGTCTGTATATTTTCGACTTTCAGGATCATAAAAAGCTAAAACAATATCCTCTTTTGGAACACCTTGTCTTAATAACTCATTAGCAATACCTTCCTCTGTCCAATCTTCTTCTATATAAATTTTATTATTTTTTATTCGTATATGAACATGAGTTGATTTTAGACGTTTATCTTCTTGCCAATCAACTGTTAACCAAAGATAATGATCATGGTTTTCATCAAATACTAAACAAGTTTCAGATTGATGATCTGGTGATTGATTGACTAATTGATCATATTCTGTGAGAATGCTTTTAATGAACTCTCTATACTTTACGATTTTATCCATGAGCTAATTTCCTCCTTTCTATCGTTAAAAACAAGCAATTGCATCTGATGACGTTTGACAACAGCTTGAATTGATTTTCTCTGAAAAAAAGTATTAAAGACACCATTTTTAATTGCTAGATAAATTTCATAATCTTTCTGAGAAAATTCGAGAAAGTCACGATATAAAAGATATTGACCTAATGCTTTCTGAAAATCATTCATAGGAGAAGGATTGATAAAACTTTTAATTTCAACAACAATTCTTTGTCCTTTTTGTTGAGCTAATAAAGTCTTTTCTACCAATAAATCAGTATAAAGATTATCACCTTCATATTCAATGGTATAAGGATCAGCTACAATTGTCCAACCATCTTTAATTAAAGCATTTTTAACTGCATCATGGTAAACATCTTTTGCTGGCATTTTCCTCCTTATAGTTATTTTAGGGTATAGTTTTATTATAGGCGATCGCAAAGTCTGTATATTTACGAGTTTCGGGGTCATAAAGAGTTTTTCATATTCTGTGAGAACTTTTTAATTTATTTGACGATAATTTGTTATTAGATTAATTGTGTAATTACCTCTTGTTCTGTATTTACAATAATTAGTTTAAGCTGGTTTTCATCGACAATAATTTGTGAGGAATTGCGACATTAAGGTGAAACTTTTAGCAACAATAAACCCCTCATAATTAAAGGAGGGGTTTATTGTTTAAGGATAAGGAAATTGGCAACTACACAGGTAAATTTTCAGGTACGATAAACGCACTACCGGTAATATCTACACCAGAGTTGGCCTCAATAATCTTATCGAGGCTCGTATTCTCTAGTCTTTTATCCACAATACCTGCTAATCTATCGAGATACTCATCGTTTTCATAGAAGAAGCGATCGCCGTCCCGTAAATTGCTAAATTGCAGACCAATAATAGCATTCATGGTCTCTCCGACAATGCTATCGCCAAACTGTTGTTCTGCTAAACCACCAATCCAGAGGTCCACATCGTCAATGGAATCATAAACGGACTCAAACTTGTCCGCTAATGCTGTATCACCTCCAGTTAACTCATCAAAGCTTTCATAAGCATCTAACCCTAAACTCTCACGAACCGTGTTGAGATCAGCAACGCCAGTTTCCCGTCCCCGTTGGATATTGAGAGAAGCTAAGTCAAAACCGCCCGCTCCTGGAGGTCCAAACAAGAAGTTACGAACATCATCAACGAGCTGGGTATCAAGTTCTTGGGCCTCTTGGAGTTCTAATCCTCTGAGGAAGGAATCAACCCCACCAGCTACAATAGCACTGGGGTTGAAAAAGGCATCCCGTAGTGCTACGGAGTCCACATTGCCAGCGTCATCTACTTGTAGCAGTTGGGGAGACAGCATGGTATGGCCAAAACGGAAAAGACCAGTGGAAAATTCTGTAAAAATTCCCGGGTTTACAGTGTTGTCATAACCTTCATAATCAGCAATTACATCATCGTCTAGAAGTAAGGGCAGAAACTCATTGTAAGTAATAATCTGAACTTTTGCGCCAACCAAACGACGGGCAGATTCATAAATGAAGTCCCCACGACTTAACTCGGACTCTTGAAATAAGTTGTTGAGCCGTCTAAATCTATTACCATTTCCCCTATCTAAAATCCTTCCCATTCTATCTGCTAGACGGTTATGTTCTCTAACAAAAAGGGTATGGACTGAGATCAAACCGAATTGTTCATTAACGCGGACATCCCCTGCCATGAAGTTACCATCAGCATCAACGGGAAGTAACTCCTCTCCGTTGTTACCGATACTTGTGGCCATTCTGCCGGTGCCATCATTAGCCCGTAAAGAAGCAGCAGTGGTGGCATTGGAACCATAGACCATGGAGCCATCAAGAAAAGCAGTAATTTCGTTGATCTGTTGGCGGGGGTTAGCGGAACCATCTCCGGGATCAAAACCGGTGTCGGGGTCAAAAATAGCACGGGTTAAGGGGATAACTTGAGTCCCTGTGTTGTTGGGATCGAAATCAGGGTCACCGGCGGGAACAGGAATATCAAAGGGTTCTCCCATGGGAACGGCTTCGGTTAAACCGAGATCATGGTCAATAAATTGTCCCCATTGCCAAAACCAGTCTGAAAGATCGAAACTGTTGGGAATAGAGACTTCTCCTTGATCCGCAATAGCATTACTGATAGCTCTAGCACTGGGAAGGGTTAAAGGTGTATCGATACCGCCCCCTCTGGCTTCGGAATAGCCATCTTCATAGGCTGCCGGACTCAAGCGCAACAGTTGAATCCCTTCTTCCCCGTATAAGGGGTTAAGTAAATTATTATTTAAACCGTTAAAGGTCCGAAAGTTGTTTTCTGAAATGACATCATTCCAACGCAAGTCATAGTTATTGCCTGAAAAAACAGGATTACCAGAACTATCTACTTCCCCAGAACCTACTTTGATAAAATATCTACCTGCTTCAGCAACGGTAACATTGAAAATTTCATTATCATTGAGGGAGGTGGAAGAAGCGATTTGATTTCCTTTTCTGTCAAAGAGGAATAAATCTAGATTTCCCTGTTCATGATCGAAAAATAGCTCGATGGATAGGTCTAAAGAACCTGGGGTGACTCTAATTCGATAGAAATCATCGTCTAAGGAAACCCCTGGTCCCCCTAATTCACTGAGAAGAGTTTGTTCATCTCTCGATAGGTTAAACGCGTCGTCGAGAATATCATTATTCTCAAAAATATCATCAATCATAGTTAGTCCTTTAAATTAATGTTCGACAGAGTGGAGTTATAGAACAACAAAAAATAGTTAGGACAGATAGAATTTTGTGGAAGGGAACGGGTAACATATAACAATAAAACGTCCTAACAAAAATGTGTAGTTCTATATTTGGTACCCACTAAATCCAATTGTATTTGAGAACTTTCTCAGAAAAACCAAAGATTTTGTATAGTGATTGATACTACATAAGAATGTTAAATTATAATTAAATAACGACCCATTTCTATAAATTGCTGCTACTAAATTATTCAGTCCTAAGTCTAAGCTTAAACATGGATCTTTATCTAGATTCTCTACTATTTCTTCCTTAATTTCATAGACAAATTGAGCGACAAAATAGCGACCATTACATTTAGGAATAATCCTAAACTTATGAATCTTTTTCCCTTTTAGGAGAAAAGAAAGATCAATGAATTTAGGGTGAGCATTACCCACCCTAAGATGTTAACTTAAAGCCCCTGCTGGAATGCCTAAAATATCTTCAATTTTGGGCATTTCTTCTAAGGGAATAACTCGCCCTTCGTCTTCAAATCCTGTCATTTGATCAAAGTTCAAATAACGGTACAATTCATCAGCAAAGGGATCAATTTTTTGGGTAACAATTTCCATATATTCCTCAACGGTAGGGATTTTTCCTAATAAGGCACACACCGCAGCTAACTCGGCCGAACCGAGATAAACTTGCGCACCTTTACCCATCCGATTATTGAAGTTACGGGTAGAGGTAGAAAAGACTGTTGCATTGTCTTCTACTCTTGCTTGGTTGCCCATACATAGAGAACATCCCGGCATTTCGGTTCTGGCACCAGATGCAGCAAAAACACCATAAATACCTTCTTCCCGTAGCTGTTTTTCATCCATTCTGGTTGGGGGACAAATCCACAAAACAGATTTAATGCGCCCTGCCCCTTCTAAAATTTTGGCGGCAGCGCGGTAATGTCCGATATTGGTCATACAGGAACCGATGAATACTTCATCTACTTTATCCCCTGCACATTCGGACATCAATTTAACATTATCGGGGTCATTGGGTGCAGCAACAATTGGTTCTTTTATCTCGCTTAAGTTGACTTCGATAGTATCAGCATAATCTGCTGTTTCATCGGCTTCCATTAAAACGGGATTTTTTAACCATTCCTCCATTTTGGCAGCGCGACGCATCAAGGTTTTAGGGTCTTGATAACCCCGTGCAACCATATTTTTAATTAAGGAAACATTGGAACGCAAATATTCGGCGATAGTGTCTTTTCCTAACTTAATAGTTGACCCTGCACAAGACCTTTCTGCCGTTGCATCGGTTAATTCAAAAGCTTGTTCTACTTTTAAATCAGGTAATCCTTCCATCTCCATAATACGGCCATTGAAAACATTAATTTTGTTCTCTTTGGACACAGTTAATTTACCTTCTTGAATAGCAACCCAGGGAATAGCATTAACAATATCCCTTAAAGTTACTCCCGGCTGCAACTTTCCAGTAAACTTAACTAATACTGATTCTGGCATATCCAAAGGCATAACCCCTAATGCTGCTGCAAAGGCAACTAAACCGGAACCAGCAGGAAACGAGATACCCAAAGGAAAACGAGTATGAGAGTCTCCCCCGGTTCCCACTGTATCCGGTAATAACATCCGGTTTAACCAAGAATGGATGATACCGTCACCTGGTTGCAACGCTACACCTCCACGGGTAGAAAAGAAGTCTGGTAAGTCCTTATGGGTTTTAATATCAACCGGTTTGGGATAAGCAGCAGTATGACAGAAACTTTGTAGGGTTAAGTCTGCGTTGAACCCTAAACAAGCTAACTCTTTCAACTCATCCCTAGTCATGGGTCCTGTGGTATCCTGGGAACCAACGGTGGTCATCATGGGTTCACAAGATGTTCCGGGTCTAACCCCAGGCAAACCGCAAGCTTTACCCACCATTTTCTGGGCTAAAGTAAAGCCTTTGCCGGTGTCTTCTGGAATACTGGGACGGACAAACACGGTACTGGGTTCGAGTCCTAATGCTTCACGGGTTTTATCGGTTAATGCGCGTCCAATGAGTAAAGGAATGCGTCCCCCGGCCCGAACTTCGTCTAAAATAGTTTCAGGTTTGCGGTCAAAGGTGGCAATAATGTCTCCTTCTTCGTTAGCAACTTCTCCTTTGTAGGGATAGATGATGATAACGTCGCCGGTTTCCATATCGGAAACATCGCACTCGATGGGAAAGGCCCCAGAGTCTTCTGCGGTGTTGAAGAAAATAGGGGCTATTTTCCCCCCCAAAATGTAGCCTCCAGCGCGTTTATTAGGGACATAAGGTATATCATGTCCAATGTGCCATAAAACGGAGTTAATGGCTGATTTACGGGAGGAACCGGTACCGACTACATCGCCAACATAAGCCACAGGATAGCCTTTCTCTTTGAGTCTAGCTATGGTTGCAATACCTTCTGGCATTTTCGACTCTAACATGGCTAACCCATGCAGGGGTATATCGGGACGAGTGGTTGCATGGGGGGCTGGAGATAGGTCATCAGTATTGGTTTCCCCTGGGACTTTAAAGACGGTGACGTTTATGCTTTCAGGAACTTCTGGTTTATTGATGAACCAAGTAGCTTCGGCCCATGCGTCGATGACTTGTTTAGCGTAGGGGTTGCTTTCGGAGAGTTCTAAGACTTCGTTGAATGCGTCAAAGACTAACAGGGTTTTGCTGAGTGCGGTGGCTGCTTCTGAGGCTAAGCTGGTGTCAGAAGATTTGAGCAACTCTACCAATGATTGTACATTATAACCTCCCATCATGGTTCCTAATAAGTCTATCGCGCTTTGAGGAGAGATAAGGGGACAGGTTATTTCTTGTTTGGCAACTGCTGTTAAAAACCCCGCTTTAACATAAGCTGCTTCATCCACACCAGGGGGAACTCTATCCCGTAATAAGCTTAAAAGTTCTTCTTTTTTGTCTTCGGGAGGATGTTTTAAGAGTTCGCATAGTTGCGATGTTTGTTCTGCGGTTAAAGGTAAGGGGGGAATACCAAGTTTGGATCTTTCTGCTGCGTGTTTATGATAGTTTTCTAGCATTTAGTAGTGTCTCCTTTTCTTCACATTTACTTAAGATTTTGCGACAAGTACTTTTTAGGGTATCCCTTCTTAGGGTATCAAGTTTATTTAGTAATAGTGTTTAGGTATTTCTTAAGTTTTCTAGGAAGAGGTGTTAGGGTTGGGTCATGTTTTGGGAAGATTTGATACACTGTAAAATAATTTTTACTGATAGAGATTGTATGTTTAGGTAAATTAATTATATTTATCTACATTATTTGATGTTTTATTTATTAGGAGATTATTTTATGTTTCCAATGAAAGCTGATTTACAAGAATTAATGATTACCTTGGGGGAAATTAAACATATAACAGGAGAGGATTACAAATTATTTAAAAAATTTATTCCACGAAACCCTAAGAAATATTGGTGGTTTCAAACAGATGATAATTCTGATCAAGAAGGACTAAAGATTCAAAAAAGTGGTTTTATTTCTGAACTTTTAGAATTTAGCAAATTTTTTTTGGATAATAAAAATCCGATAATAGAACCGATACTAGGATCTTATGGAGTAGTTATTTTTGTATTAGGTAGTATTTTAGTTATATTTTGGGTTTTTAGGGCATTGTGGTGGTTATTACTATTTTTGTTTGATGAAGATCATTGGTTCTCATTTTTATCATTACCAAATATTATCATTAAACTTAACTTCATTATACTTGGTTTATTAGTTATTCCAGTTTTTATTTATACAGTCATTTACATTTTAAATAAACCTTTTTACATCTTAGGTCAATTATATACTAGACGAAAATTTTCTAATTTATTAGAATTATTCAAAGAAGTTGGTAAATATAACAAAATTGTTCAGGACTTATATGTATTAGACCAATTAAAAGAAGCTGATAATCCTGTACAAATCAATGATAGAGAGTCAGTAATAGAAGCATTAATAATAACTAGAGATGGATTAGTTCGTGCTTTAAAAACAGAAAGAATATTAAGAGAAAATCCTACATTTAATCCTCAGAATTTCAATTTAGATTTAACCAGTTTGCAAGCAGAAAAAACAATGGTCAAAGCAATAGAATATGCCGAATTACTTGATAATGCAGTACAAGTAGGAGTTAGTGTTCAAAAAGAAATGAGGAAACTACAAAAAAGAGGTTAAAGTTTTGTAGGGGTCAACGGTTGTTAACCCCTACAATAGGATGAATAAACGAAACATTAATTAGCAGCGATCTTGAAGAAATGAGTTTTACGGTGCGCTGGATTAATTTTAAGCTAAAATAGTTATATGAACTTTCGATGGGATGAACAGAAAAATCAAACTAATATCAAGAAACATGGTTTTGACTTTACTGATGCTTGGGAAATTTTTGAATCTCCCATGTTAGTAGAATTAGATTCACGACAAAACTATGGAGAAGAGCGTTATATTAGAATAGGGTTCTTAAGACAGTATGTTGTCGTTGTTGTCTTCACAGAACCTAACGATAACGTTATCCGTATCATTTCGCTAAGGAAAGCATTGAAACATGAACAAATCAAATTCACCAAATACATCAGAAACCAACTGGGAGAGAATTGAGAAAATGACAGATAATGACATTGACACCTCCGATATTCCTCCCCTAGATGATGATTTTTTTGCTAATGCAACCCTGAGAATGCCAAAGAAAAAAATATCAGTTACTTTAGAAATTGATCAAGATGTTTGGGAATGGTTCGCTGCACATGGAGAACAATACCAAACAAAAATTAATACAGCTTTAAAAATGTATGCTAACGAAACAAAAAACAACAAAACTCCTAGTAAGTAATACTTAATTTTTGTAGGAACTTATGCTGATGACTAAACCTTATTTTAAAGCAATGAATCTTAAAAATTTGAGAAAATATATCTTATCTCATAGAGAAGATAATGAAGCGTTTTATACTTTTGTTGATCGAGTTGAAACAGAAAAAAATTGGATAAATAATCCGCCTCTAGATTCAATAGAAGATATGGATAATTATCCAGAATTTTTGGAGAAGATCAAACAAGATAAAGGGAGAAAATTTTCGTATTATTAACTATTTGAAGGTTCAAAGTCTATTGATATCTCAAATACCATAGAAATATATTATAATTATAATCAACACTCTATTAACTACCAAATCATTTAACTATGTCGCAAGCAAAAATAAACCCTACTATAACTGAATCTAACAATCAGACAAATGACTGGAAAAATTTAATGGAAGATATTAAACATCCTAGCTCAAAAATAGAAAAGCAAAGAGAAGAAAAATTAAGCGAATTGTTAACAGAATGGGAAACAGAAGACTTACAAGAACAACAAGAAACTTGGGAATTGATACAACAAGTAATTAATGAAGATAAAATTAGTATTTAGTTCTTTTTTCAATGAGTAAAGTTATTTTTCTTGATTCTGCTATTGTAGGAATGCTAACAAACCCAAAAGCAACACCTAATAATTTAGAATGTCGCTATTGGTTAGAATCATTACAACAGAAAAGATACATATTAATACTATCTAAAATTGTCGATTATGAAATAAGAAGAGAATTATTAAGAGCAGGAAAAATTAAAGGACTTAGAAAACTTAATCAATTAAAAGAGACTATTCGTTATCTTCCTATAACAACAGAAATTATGCTTAAAGCTGCTGAATTTTGGGCAGAAGCAAGAAATAGAGGAAAACCTACAGCATCCCCTCAAGCACTTGATGGAGATGTTATTTTAGCTGCACAAGCAGTATTAGTAGCAGAAGCAGGAAATGAAGTAATTATTGCTACTACAAATGTTAAACATTTATCTCAGTTTACTGATGCACGAGATTGGAAATTAATTCAATAATAATATTTCTTTTAACACAATATAAGGAGTCTGATTTGATAATTTTTATCATAAATATGGGTATTCTAATCTTGATTACTGAATTTAATCAAGCATAAAGATACTATGAAAAAAGTAGTTAGTTTATCCGTTGCAGGTTTAGTTGGTTGTTTATCTATTATTTTGCAATCACAAAATAACTCTATTTTAGCTGCATCATCAACTATTCCCCCAAATCCTAAATGTAATATTAAAGGGAATATTTCAATTAGCACAGGAAGAAGAATTTATCATGTTCCTGGTCAACGAGACTATGAAAACACGGTAATAACAACAGAAAAAGGTGAAAGATGGTTTTGTAGTGAACAAGAAGCAATTGAAGCAGGATGGACTAAAGCACCTCGTTAAATTTTAGCAAAATGTTTAGAAGTTAACCTCTGTCAACTTCTACTCTATAGTAAATAAATCAAGCATTAATTAGTTAGCAATTGCCTATTGATAGTTATCTACTAAATTGGTTTTTCCATTGTTTAGGATCGCGTTTAACATGAAAAAAAGCAACAATAAGAATTATATAATCCTCAACAAGATAAAATAACCCATAAGGAAATCTAGATAATAATTTGCGCCTAACATTCTGATAAATAAGAGGATAAGCAAAAGGATTTTTTTGAATCGAACTTAAACTATCATCAACCTTACGAATAAACTCAGAACCCAGTTGATTGACTTGTGTTTCATCCCATTGATAAACCTCCTGTAAATCTAATTATGCTTCATCATAAATATTAACTTTATACATTGTTTTCCATAATTCTTTGCTTAACTTCTTCCCAAGACAAACCTGTATTTTTAATATTATCATAAGACGCTAATCGTCTACCTAACTCTTGTTTTTGATACTTAGTTAAAGGAACTTGAGTATCATCAATAATAATACTATCCCAAACATCTGCGATTAATTCAAGTTTTTCGGGAATAGTAAGAGAAGAAATTTGTTTAGATAAGATTTTATTCATAGACTTCTTAAGTTACATCCTTTAACTCATTCTAGTGTAACAAAAATTGTGTATCAATACTTCTTGATATCTACAATAAAATTAATAACCGACACAAAGAGATAAACTTTAAGATACGGTTGACCAGTTTTTGAGCTAGAATAGTTACATCAAATAGGAGACTGTGACATGGAAACTCAAAGTTCACCACAAATCAAGAATAAGACCATTCTTTCTCTAGAAGAAATTAGAGAACAATATCCAAATCAATGGGTATTAGTTGTTAATCCAGAATTAGATGATAACTTAGAAATTATTCAGGGAGAAGTTATTGCTAATTGTCCCACTAAAGAGGAATTATATGAGAAACTTCACTTGTCTAAAGACCGATCTTCTGCTATCGAATATACAGGCACTTATGATGATAATCTGGTTTTAATATGACCTTTCAAAAAAGATATTCTCTTGAACGTTATGGGACAAATTTATTAAGAACAAATGCAACAATAGGAAGCGCAAAACAAAGTAGTGGTAAAAGTAGATTTTGAGGTCATTACTTATGATTTACCTAGACAGTTACAAGTTAGTGGAGTATTAGGAATGGACTATTTACAACAACGGAAAGCTGTTATTTCTCTTCATAATGCAACAATTTATTTTGAAAATGAATAAGGGAGTCTTAGTGATACAATTACTCTATACTATTAATGGGAAAATAAGCAAAAATAAAAATCAAATAATCCTCAACAAGATAAAATAACCCATAAGGAAATCTAGACAACAATTCCCCTATAGCACTTTTAGCATAAAATGTCAAGGTCAGAAAAAGTAGAAACTATAATCAGTTCCTCTTCGAGTTAGCAGTTAATCAAGTGGTCGGCCCCTCATACCCCACTAAGACCTGTATAACCGAGATATTCAGCCCAAAATTTTCAAGATAACATTTCTTTAAGTAGTATTAAATAGTATAATGATGAGCATTAAGAAAAATTAAGTTTTTTCATCGTTTTCTCACACTACCTATAACAAGGAGATTCGAGACTGAATGCAGCAACCAATGACTGTCAATAGGCCAGAACCCAAAGTGGTCGACCTTCCGTTTAGCTTAAAAGATGTTAAAGAGGCCATTCCTCCCCATTGTTTTGAGTCTTCTGCTATAAGATCATTAGCTTATTTTTTTTGGGATATTTTCGTAATATCTGTTCTTTATGTTATCGCTGATTATTTAGATTCTTGGTTTTTTTGGCCTATTTTTTGGGTCATGCAAGGAACTATGTTCTGGGCCTTATTTGTGGTAGGACATGATTGTGGCCATGGTTCTTTTTCCCGCTACAAATGGTTAAATAATCTGATTGGTCATTTGTCCCATACTCCCATTTTAGTACCGTTTCATGGTTGGCGCATTAGTCATCGCACACATCATAAAAATACAGGTAATATTGATACAGACGAAAGTTGGTATCCTGTTACAGATTCTAAATATAATGAGATGGACTGGTTAGAAAAATTTGCCCGTTTTAAACTGGTTTTATTTCTCTATCCTCTTTATTTATTTAAGCGTTCTCCAGGCAGAAAAGGAACTCATTTTAACCCAGAGAGTGATCTATTTCGTCCCTCTGAAAAATGGGATGTTTTAACAAGTACAATCTCCTGTGCTTTAATGATAGCTTTCTTAGGAGTTTTAGCCTATCAATTTGGCTTTTTGTGGTTACTTAAATATTATTTAGGTCCCTATATTGTTTTTGTGGTTTGGTTAGATTTAGTCACCTTTTTACACCATACTGATCCCGATGTTCCTTGGTATCGTGGTAAAGATTGGTACTTTTTAAAAGGAGCTTTATCTACGGTGGATCATGATTACGGATTCATCAATAATATCCATCATAATATCGGAACCCATGTGGCTCATCATATCTTTTTAACAATGCCCCATTATCATCTAAAAACGGCAACGGAAGCCATTAAACCAGTTTTAGGTGAGTATTATCGTAAGTCAGATCATTCCATTTTAGAAGCGTTTATTCGGGGTTACAAAATTTGTCATGTGGTTCCCGATGAAGGTGGTAAAGTTTACACTGAACCAAGAGAGTTGTAATCTGAGTTCGGAGTTCGGAGTTCGGAGTTCGGAGTTATGATTTTTTAAAGAAAAAAATGAGGCTTTAAGACTTCTGAGAAAGGGGAAGGTATTTTATTAAGTATCTTCCCTTAACTATTATTATATTTTTCCCTATACAACGAATGTGCTACGAGTGACAGCTAAAGAAAATATAAATTTAAAGAATAATAACAGTTGAAAATTTTCCCATACTCTAGAATTGAGGAAACTATATTTATTAATGAGATCGAGATCAGCAATATCCACTGATCCCTAATGAAAGCAAAATATGGTACAACTCTCCTTAAAACCAGAATCAACCACCCCTAAACCCTTGGTAGAAACCGTTACCCTTGATGTCCAAGGAATGAAATGTGCCGGTTGTGTCAAAGCAGTGGAAAGACAATTAACACAACAGTCCGGCGTAGTTTCAGCTTGCGTTAATCTAATTACAGAAGTAGCGGTGATTAACTACGAACCGCAAACGGTTCAAGCAGAAATTTTAGCCGAAAAATTAACAAAAATTGGCTTTTCCTCCGATATTCGCACCTCACAAACCCTCACCCCTCAACAAATTCATCTTAACCAAAGTCAAAGACGGGAAGCAGAAGCGAGACAACAAAAAAATAATCTCATTACCGCCGCAATTTTACTAATATTTTCAGCCCTCGGCCATTTAGAACACTTTGGGGGTCCAACCCTTCCCCTAATAAGTAGTTTATGGTTTCATTGGGGACTAGCTACCATGGCCCTACTCATTCCCGGTCGAGAAATTATCATAGATGGTTGGCGAGGACTTTCCCACGGTATGGCTAACATGAATACGTTAGTCGGTTTAGGAACCCTCAGTGCTTACTTAACCAGCAGTGTAGCCTTTCTTGTCCCTAGTTTGGGTTGGGAATGCTTTTTTGATGAACCCGTGATGTTATTAGGCTTTATTCTCCTGGGCCGTACCCTAGAAAAACAAGCCAGAAACCGTGCTTCCTCAGCTCTAGAAGCCTTAATCGCCCTACAACCATCCCTAGCTAGGTTAGTCGGTGACCCCTTCTCTGATGATAGTTCTAGCATCGAAATTCCCGTAGAGCAAGTACGAGTGGGAGAATACGTCAAAATTTTGCCAGGGGAAAAAATACCCGTTGACGGAGAAATTATTACAGGAAAAACAGCCATAGATGAATCTTTGGTAACAGGAGAATCATTACCCATAGCCAAAAACCCTGGAGACAGAGCGATCGCAGGAACCCTTAACCATTCTGGCGTAATTACCCTCAAAACCACAGAAGTTGGCGCAGATACTACCTTAGCTAAGATTATCGCTTCTGTAGAAACGGCACAAACCCGTAAGGCCCCCATTCAAAAGTTAGCCGATACAGTAGCAGGTTATTTCGCCTACGGGGTGATGATTTTAGCCTCATTAACCTTTCTTTTTTGGTATCTTTTGGGAACACATTGGTATCCCCAAGTATTGAGCCTCAATTCTATGGGAATGTCAACCTCACCCTTACTACTAAGTTTAAAACTAGCGATCGCAGTTTTAGTGATAGCTTGTCCTTGTGCCTTGGGTTTAGCTACTCCCACCGCCATTTTAGTGGGAACCGGCATAGGTTCAGAGAGAGGACTATTAATTAAAGGGGGAGATGTCTTAGAAAAAGTTCATCAACTGGAAGGAGTAATCTTCGACAAAACAGGAACCCTAACCGTTGGCCATCCCACTGTAACCGATTGTATTTCTTGGGGAGAGATGGAAGCGCAAACTTTACTACAACTAGCAGCAACCGTAGAAAGTGGCACCAATCACCCTCTAGGGTTAGCTATCCTGGAAAAAGCCCAACAAGAAGAATTATTCTTACTATCTGCTACAGATTTTTACACAGAAGCCGGCTCAGGGGTAGAAGCGATGGTTGAAGGTGAAAAAGTTTGGTTAGGTAATCAAAGATGGTTACAGGAAAAAGGTTTGCTCGTAGATGAGGAACAAAAAACCTTTATCAGTGCCTTAAACCAAGCCGGTAAAACTGTGGTTTATTTAGGGGTAGAAGGTTCAATACAAGGGGTTTTAGCCCTCAAAGATAACTTAAGACCTGATGCCCAAAAAACCGTCTCAGAATTGCAAAAACGGGGCTTAGAAGTAATCTTGTTGACAGGGGATCACCCCCAAGTTGCTCAAGCTATTGCTAGTCAAGTGGGTATTACTCAAGTATTGGCAGAAATTCCTCCCAGTGGCAAAGCTGCTGTAGTTGAAAAGTTACAACAAAGCAAAAAAGTGGCCATGGTAGGGGATGGGATTAACGACGCACCGGCCTTGGCCCAAGCGGATCTCGGCATCTCTTTACAAGGTGCAACCGAAGTGGCCATGGAAACCGCCGATATTGTTCTGATGAGCGATCAACTGTGGGATGTGATCACAGCCATGGATCTCAGTTTAGGGACATTTAGAAAAATTCGGCAAAATCTAATGTGGGCTTTAGGTTATAATACACTTGCTATACCTATGGCTGCTGGAATTTTACTACCCAGTTTAGGCTTAATGCTAAGTCCAGCAATGGCCGCAGGGTTTATGGCCTTTAGTTCGGTGACAGTGGTGACCAATTCTTTATTACTTCGTTATCGAAAATTTGGGTTGATCCAAAGCACTATAGTTTAAACTTGGTTTAGCGATGGCTGAAAAATCCGTACTCCCTCAACGAGAACATTTCTTGATTGTCGAGGATGATAAAGGCAGACAAGAAATATCCCTGCGAGAACCCACCTACACTGTGGGGCGATCGCGCGAATGTGATATTCGTCTGCGCTCTCAGTTTATCTCTCGCCATCATGCCACCCTCTATCGACGCATTCGAGAAGATGGCTCAAGTTACTATCGTATTGTCGATGGGGATCTCGACGGGAAACGGAGTGTTAATGGGTTGTTGATCAATAAGGCTAAGATTAAACAAAACTCCCACGATCTTCAGGATGGGGACGAAATTGTTTTTGGTCCCCAGGTATTTGCTATTTACCAGCATCGACGGCGAGATAAGTTCCCAACCCTACCTAGTAACGATCCCTTCGATATTACTCTAATTGACCCTGCTATGATGGAGTATGATGAGGATACGAAAGAACACGATACGAAAGAATGAGGTAGTTAAGAATCCAGGCCATCGTCAATTATTATGGGGAATGAGGGAAAAATGTTGCGTAAAAATCAAATATTAGTATTAGAAAAAATTTCCCAAAGAATTAAGTTCATCCTTTCGATTCCCTCAGCGAAAGAACACTTTAAAACCTATGCTCCCATATTTATTATTGGCGCACCTCGCAGTGGAACCACTGTAACCCTTAAGTTATTTAAAAATCAACCTTCAATAACTTCTTTGTTTGAACCTGGAGCGTTTTGGTTCAAAGCATTTGGTGATGGTGTTGATGATAGTTATAAAAATAGTTTAAATTGGCTAGGTTTTCAAGCATTGAGGTATTTATATTATAGAGAAATTACAGACCAAAATCCCTATTTAGTGGTTAAAGATCCTAGGGATAGTATTCGTATAGAAACCTTAAATTATTTATTTCCTAATGCGAAATTTATTCAGGTTATTCGTGATGGAAGAGATGTCGTTGCGTCAATGATGAAAACTTTTGAACATGACGTTTATTATTTGCCAAATGAATCCTGGCCTCATGTGCGTATTCCTAATTATAAAAATTTATTAGATAATCCTTCTTACATTAACGCAGCAATTCAATGGAAATATTGTGTAGAGTCTAGTTTATCAGGACTTGAAAAGATTCCTCAAGAAAGACAATTAACTTTTAAATATGAAGATTTAATTAGTAATCCTTTAACAAATGCTAGGAAAGTTTTACAGTTTGCTTATCCACAATTACAAATCGATAATAATGCTTTAAACACTGTTATTTCTTCCATTTCTAATCAAGTTACCAAGAATAATAAGGATCTAGCTTTTATACCTAATAAAGCAGGATTATCTTGGCAAGATAGGATGAATCAATTATCGTCTCTAATTGAAAATGATGCGGGATCAGGAACAACTTCAGAGTCAGTAAGAGTGGGAAAATGGCAACAAGAATTAGATGAGACCATTTTATCAGAAATTGAACCATTGATTGGTAGTTTACTAATTAAATTAGGTTATTAAAAAGAAAGTTTCGATATTTGTTTTTTCCATCGCTGTGATAAAAGTGTAAATCTATAGTGTGGATCAAAAGTTAGTGCTTTAAACTGAGTCCATAGGGCAAATTTATAATCTTTGTAAATCGGCCAAACTAATTTAAACAGTTTTACCATTTCATGACATTTAACTTGATTTTTGAATTGAAGATAAGGAATCGCATAATTTTTTTCAAAGAATTGATCATAAACTTTAATTATTTCTTTAGACCACAGCCAATAATTTCTAGATAGATTATTATCGTGATTATTTTTTAAGACTAAAGCTTCAGGAATATGAAGAATTTTCCCTCGAACAGATAACTTTAAATATAAGTCTAGATCATTACAAATATGTAATGATTCATTGAGCAAACCTGCCTTTAATAAAGTCGATTTACGTAGTAAAGTTAATGATAAAGAATGAATAACATTTTGCATCAATAAATGATAAGTAAAATCATCGTATGCAGACAAAGGTTTTAAATTCTTGAGAATTTTATTGTTATTCTGACTGACTTCAAAGTAATTACAGTATGAAAGCACGGCCTCTGGAAAAAATTGTAATTGTTTAACCTGAGATTCTAAATAATTAGGCAACCATTGATCATCGTGGTCTAAAAAAGCAATAAATTCACCTTTACTAGCATTAATTCCCATATTTCTAGCTGCCGCATTACCTACATTTTTTTGCATTCTAATCAACTTAAATTCGGGATAGTTCTTGGAAATCCAATCAGCAGTTTTATCTGTAGAAGCATCATCAATAATAATTAGTTCGTAGTTTTTATAACTTTGTTTAATAACACTTTCGATGGTATCTTTTATTAAAAACCCTCGGTTATAAGTAGGAATAATTACAGATACTAATAAATTAGAGCTTTGCATAGTTATGTTAGAATTTATTTGGGATTAAATATTGTTTTTAAGTAATAAAAAGGACTGAGAAAACTTCCCCAATAAAATTGTAACTCAAAAGCAGAAATTAAGTTGTTGTTAACCTCAGATTTATATTTAAGTAAGTGTAGTAAAATTCTTCTAAAATTCCCCAAGATTGTCCTCACCAAAATTAAAGGTTTTTGCCAATTTTTAGCTAAAATCATTCTTAACTGACAAGTAGCTAAACCTGTTCCCATTGCTAAGGGAAGTAAATAATCTTGGGACAGGCGATCTTTTGGTATCACATGATGTAGAATCATCTTAGGATTGTACCAAATTTCCCAACCTTTTTTATGAAGATATAATAGAACTTCATAATCTTCTCCAGCTATATTATATTTACCAACACGACCTATTAAATAAGTCTTTTGAGGAACACTCTCAATCCATGCTTGTCTTCTAACCACTAATCCTGCGCCGGGGGGCAATCTTAACTTTTCTGGTTCAAATAAACAAGGTTTTTGTCCATGATCTCTAATTGCTAAAAATTGAGAAATCACCCCGAAATTATCGGGAGTTTTCTGCTCAAAATCTCCCACTATTTTGCCACTAAATGCTCCCACTTGAGGATATTTTTTACTGAATTCATAAGCTTCATAAATCCAATTATTTTGTGGTAAATTATCATCATCAATAAAGCTAATTAGTTTTCCTTTTGCTTCCTTTATTGCTCGTTTTCTAGCAAAAGCTAATCCTTGCTGAGGTTCAAAATAATATTTCAATGGCCAAGAGAACTGCCAATTTTCTTGATAAGTTTTAATAACATTGACTGTACTATCTGTACTATTGTTATCAATAATAATAATCTCTCCTATCAAATTATTTATCTTAATTTGCTCTTGTAAGCAGTCTAAAACTTTAGGTAGCTTATTGGCTCCATTGTAAGTAGGAATTATAACAGAGAAGTCCATCTAATTATTAAGTCACAAGTTTTGAAAAAATTAACCAGAAAAAATCTACCAAAAACCTCGTTTTCCAGTAGGCATAACCGTGCGCCAATTTGTTTTTGCCACGGATAATTGAGCCTCGGTAATTCTAGCACCATTGAGATCGACCCCACAAAGATTAGCCCCTTGTAGGTTAGCATAAGTCAGGTTAGCTCCACAAAGACTAGCCCCCCTTAAATCCGCTCCATTTAAGTTAGCGTAGCCCAAATAAGCTTCATTAAGATTAGCATTTTTCATCACAGCTTGGGTCAAATCTGTTCTACCAAGATCGGCACGGCATAACTCAGCCCCTTGTAAATTAATGTGACTTAATTTGGAGTCATAGAAACTAATTCCTGGTAAAAAAGCTTTAGATAAATTGAGTTCGTCTAATTCCTGATGAGCAAAATCGCGACGGCCTTTATTATAAGCTTCTAATAAGGTTTTTTCGCGCCATTTTTTCTTCTTTTTGTTAGTTTGTGCCGCATCAGAATAAGTGCCTTTTCCACGGCCACGACGACGGGTGGAAGTTCCTCCATGAGCTATATTATAAACACTTCCTGGTGCCGCTCCACCCCCTCCACCTCCACCTCTATCGTTAACGCCAGTAGAGATAGGTTGATTGAGTTTAGTTGAAACCGAAGAAACCGTATTTCCCCGACTTCTCGTCGAAGGTGAGGTACTGATTAACCCTGCACTCACCGAAGAATTGGGATTTGATGAGCTACTGGAAGTCTTGAAACCCGTTATCATAGTGGTCATGCTATCTTCCATCCCCTGTTCATAAGGGGCCATGGCCATAGCATCTAAGACTTGTTCGGCTGACTTGTAGCGATGTTTAACCGACACCTCCAACATATTTGTGAGAACTTTGGCCAAAGAATCGCTAATATCCACGTAGGGTTCCCAGGCAATTTCCCCGGTTTCTGGGTCACAACCAATATCTTTGGGGGTTTTAGCCGTTAATAAGTAAACACAGGTCACACCCACTGCATAAATATCACTGGCGTAAACAGGACGCATAGCCATTTGTTCGGGAGGAGCAAAACCGGCGGTTCCCACAGCAAAGGCGGTAAAGGCGCTTTGGGCGTTATTGGCGACCATAGAATTAACTTGGTTTTTTACCGCCCCAAAGTCAATTAATACCAGTTTACGGTCTTTTTGAGCGCGGATGAGGTTAGCTGGTTTGATGTCACGGTGAATGACTTTCTGAGAATGAATGTACTGTAGAATTGGTAAGAGTTCTGTTAAAAATTGTTTGACCCCTGCCTCCGTAAAAGGCCCATTTTTCTTAACCTCTTGATGAAGGTTGTATCCTTTGATGTATTCTTGAACCAGATAAAATTCTTTGTTTTGTTCAAAAAAATCTAATAATCTAGGCACTTGAGGATGATTTCCTACTTTTTCCAATGTGGCCGCTTCTCTTTCAAATAATTCCTTGGCCATTTTGTATACTTGGGGGTCATCAGTGGAGGGCCTTAGCTGTTTGACAACGCAGATAGGATTGCCTGGAAGGGCAACATCCGCGGCCCCAAAAGTAGCCCCAAAGCCACCTTTTCCTAGAATACCTAAAGGTTGATAACGTTTGTTTAATCGTAGTTCAGAACCGCAAGATTGACAGACTGTCACATTATTAGGGTTTTTGGGTTGGGCGCAAGATGGGTTTACACAGTAGCTCATTCACTCTTACCGATGTCACGTTATGGACTTTGACCGAGCGGATACAAAAAGCGGTCGAGATTACCTTCATCCGGTTATCTAGTTTTAATATGCCCGAATTTGCTAGGAAAGTAACAGAGAAGACTGAGAGTTTGGGGGGTGTGGGGAGAGTGGGAGACTGGGAGACTGGAAGACTTCTGAGACGGGGAGACTGGGAGACGGGGAGACTGGGAGACTGGGAGACTGGGAGTATGGGCAGACGGGGAAGGAATATTATTATTTTTTCCCCAACTCCCCGGATCTTAATCAATAGATATGGTTTGTGGACCGCTACCGTTATCTGTGGTTTCATCAGCATAGTTAAAGTCGGTCATTCCCTGTTCTTGTAGCCAACTTTTTAAGGGATCTTCTGATAGTTGTAGCTTCAGTGCGCCAGAAATTAGTCCTCCAGCAAAGGCCAGGGGTTGCTGGATCAATTCTTTAAAAACGGGTTGTAGTTCATCGAGAAACACAATTATTCTCCTTATTTTTTTGAATCATAATTATTATAACTACGTTTGCTATAATTGATACCATCAAACCCTAATTATTTTGCTTTGATTTTGTTGACTAATTCATTAAAAGGTTGCCAATTATCTTCATTGGCGATCGCTTCCCATACTAACTCAATTTGTGGTCTTAATAAGGGGATTTGACTATTAAATTGATTGATGGTTTCTCTGATTTTATCTATTTTATCTGGAGATATTTCTTTTAGGGTTTTAAAATAAAATTGTCGCCAATTTTTCCAGTGAATTTCTGCTAAATTTTTATTCTCTAATATGGTTGTTTCATCTTGCCACCAACCTCGATTAATTTCCGTCATTAAATCGATAAAAAATTGATGGTAACTTACTTGACTTTCTTTTAAAGAATCTACGGTTACATCTACTAATTCTTTCCCGTTTTCAACTAAACCAAACAAACCTAATTTTTTCAACATTTCTTGAGTATAAGCTGTTTGATAATAGTTATCAAAATCATTTAAAGTTTTTTCTAAAATTTTAGGAGAAATAAGAGTCATTAAGGGTGCGTGTAACATCTCCAAGTTACGGCGAATAATTAAGGATTGATTGCCATAGCAATAGAGTTTTGAATAATCAAAATAAGCTGCAGTAAATGAGGATTCATAGGTGGAAATAAAAGCATAGGGACCGTAATCAAAACTTTCTCCTGTAATGGACATATTATCTGTGTTTAATACTCCATGACAAAACCCTGCTGCCATCCATTGCGCTGTTAATTGGGCGTGACGTTTTACTAATTCTTGATAAAATAATTCATAACAATCGAGGGAATTTAAGTCAATTTCTGGATAATAAATATCAATAACAAAATTCAATAAGTTTTTGATTAAATCTGGTCTTTTTATATGGTATAAACGCTCAAATGTACCAAAACGAATGTGAGAACAACTCATACGAATCATAACAGAAGAACGAGTGGGAGAGGGTTCATCTCCTCTCCATAAGGATTCTCCAGTTTCTACTAAACTTAAACAACGGGAAGTTTTGACTCCCATTCTGTGTAAGGTTTCTGCTGCGAGGACTTCTCTAACCCCTCCTTTTAGGGTTAATCTACCGTCACCACCCCGAGAATAAGGGGTCGTTCCTGACCCTTTGGTGCCAAAATCGTATAATTCTTTATCTACTCCTCTAACTTGTCCATAGAGGAACCCTCTACCGTCTCCGAGAAAGGGGTTATATTGCCCAAATTGATAACCATGATATCGTAGGGCAAGAAAGGGTCTAATTCCTTGAAATTTGCCAAAAGCTTCGATAAAATGTTGGTCATCTATATTGTTGGATGATAACCCTAATTGGGGTAATAAATCATCGTTACGAAACCTTAAAATATGTTGGGGAAATTCGGCTGCTGATACTTGATCGTAGTAGTCTTCTCCTAAGTTTTCTAAAGCGGGTTCGTAATTAAGATTGAGAAAAGGATTATCTCCGTTTAAAGTCATAAGTTTGTTTTCGTTATCCGTAAACAGTTATCAGTGAACAGTTATCAGTAACCAGTTATAATTATGAGGCATTCACTGTTTTAATTTTACCAGGAATAAACGGGAGCCTGAAAACCACCGTCATTTATGGGGTGGACGGACGCTCAGATGATTTGCCGTGCGACGACAAATCCGCGTCCTCATGAAAAGCGACTCCATTGGTTTTAACCTAGGGGTTGATGCTGCTCCCAAAAACCTACCTAATATTCCCTAAAATTACTTATATTAGTAGCAAAAGTTGATAAATAAGTAGGTTATTGTGTTTAAAACCCTAATATGATACAATTAAACTTAACAGTTTTGGTCATTATCTCAAAAATGCCATGTTGTTAGGCTTTAAAACCCAACTTAAATTAAATCAAAATCAACGTCAACAACTG
>NZ_JASJEB010000074.1 GCF_030064895.1 Crocosphaera sp.
GGTGACAGCAAAATCAGTTAATCCTAAATCTATTCCAATGGCCTTACCTTCTGTTGAGGTTTCTGGTTTCTCTAGACCATCATCAACTGTAACTGAAGCATAGTATTTGCCATCACTGTTTTTTGAGATTGTAACTGTCTTAATAGTTCCCTCAAAATCTCGATGACGGCGACAATAAACTTTACCTATCTTTCGATTTAGTTTAAGGTAATCACCTTCAAACTTAACATTAGCAGGATAACTCATGGATTGCCTACCATGCTTTGATTTGAATCGAGGGAATTTTGCTCTTTTCTCAAAGAAATTTTGGTAAGCTCGTGAGAGATTTAAGGCGACAAATTGTAAACACTGAGAGTAAGCATCACTGAGCCAAGGATATTCCTTTTTAAGTCCTGGTAAAAGACCCTGAATAGCCCCTCTGCTCAAACTTTTTCCCGTCTTTTGATAAGTTTTCTGGCATAGTTCTAAAGAATAATTCCAATACCATCTACAACAACCAAAAGCTTTCGCTAATGCTTGCTGTTGCTCAGTATCAGGATATATTCTGAATTTATATGCCTTGTACATTATCGGTTACTTGAGCGAACGATAATATTGTAACACAAGAAAGAAGCATAAGGACACTTCGTGGTTTATAGCAACCGCCAAGGCAATTAGGACATTTTTTCAAACTCAAACCTAATAGCATCCAGGTTTTTACCTCCTGCCTCCTGCCTCCTGCCCCCTGCCTCCTGCTATATTTATTGATTTGCATTCATCCCCACCTAAAATATTGATATTTTTTGAGAATTTATAGGTGGGGACTTCTGTAAACATTTTGTTAAATTGTTATCATGTTGCAGTGCAAACAATTGTTTTATCCCAAATCACGGGGAGGTTGTGACAACCACTTACCCGTACGTTTAGCGAGGGTCAACAATCCGTAAATCATTAATAAATATAGAGCGGCGAGGAATAGTGTGATCACAGGCATCTTCTTGTCTTCAAGTTATTATGGTAATGGTGGACATCGTGTTATAATCAACGGGTTGAGATTCTATTTGAGTATCCCAAATCAACAGTAGTTATAGATTCTACTGCCTTATTATCATAAGCAACAAACTAAGTCCAGAACGGACTTGTTGTTACTCTATTTCACCTTAAAAGAACTATTACAAGTACTGACTCTGCTCGATCGCAGGTCAATGACTGCTAATTCCCAGTTCTTTTTTAGAGTCGTAACTCTTCAAGGTAATTGCTTAAGCTGTCAGCACATTAGGCTAACTACTTCCCCTGTTAGAAATTTGCCTCAGAATGTTAAGTTATCTATCAGCTTTCTAGAACAGAGGGGTAAATTCTTAAAACCCTTACTACTAACTTAACACAAGAATTGCCAAATGGATAATTTTTTTCCTGATTTTAGGAGGGTTTGACCTGTTGTTTTCGAGAAAATTGCCAATTAAGTTTCCTTGTCTGGAAAGGTTAGCTTAAAATAAATACAAGAATATGTAAACTTTCGTAACTGAAAAACCAGGTTTAACTAACCGCATGATCTCAACAACCTCTTTCTTTTCCCCTGTAGAAAACGATTTACACCTATTGACAGACAATCTCAAACGCTTAGTGGGGGCGCGTCATCCTATCCTTGGGGCAGCAGCCGAACACTTATTTGATGCTGGTGGTAAACGCGTTCGTCCGGCAATTGTTTTGTTAGTGTCACGGGCAACGATGCTAGACCTTGACATTACTTCTCGTCATCGCAGACTGGCAGAAATTACAGAAATGATTCACACTGCTAGTTTAGTCCATGATGATGTGGTAGATGAGGCAGCTTTACGGCGCAATGTGCCAACGGTTAACAGTTTGTTTGATAATCGTATCGCTGTGTTAGCAGGAGATTTTCTTTTTGCCCAATCTTCTTGGTATTTAGCTAATCTTGATAACTTACAAGTGGTTAAGTTACTCTCGGAAGTCATTCGCGATTTTGCCGAGGGAGAAATTTTTCAAGGGATTAATCGTTTTGATACCAGTTTAACTCTGGAGGCTTATTTAGACAAAAGCTACTACAAAACAGCTTCTTTAATGGCAAATAGTGCTAAGTCTGCTGCCATTTTAAGCGATGCTTCTAACGAAGTCATAGATAGTCTTTATAACTATGGCAAATATTTAGGATTAGCTTTTCAAATTGTGGATGATATCCTCGATTTTACCTCACCAACTGAGGTATTGGGCAAGCCTTCTGGTTCAGATTTAATCAGTGGCAATATTACGGCCCCTGCTTTATTTGCGATGGAGGAAAAGCCTTATTTAGAAACTTTAATTAAACGGGAGTTTAGTGAAGAGGGAGATATAGAGGAGGCTTTATCTATTATTAATGAAAGCCAAGGTATTGAGCGATCGCAAGAATTAGCTGCTTACCATGCCAAACTTGCTCTTAAACAGTTAGCTTGTCTCAAACCTTCTCTATATTGTCAGTCTTTAACTGATTTAGTTGACTATGTTTTGAGTCGTCTTTATTAAGGGTTTATTGCTTTTTTTTGTTTGTGTAGACAAGTATCCTTGTTTAAAAATTGTTTTGAAAAAAATTTAGGTTAATTAATAACTTTTTTTAACCATTACCTTGTCATGGGCTGAGGGTGTTTGCTATTTTAAGAGAATTGGCAATTATTTACTGAATCTCTTTTAATCTGAAAGTGTCTTACGCCCTTGACTTTGGTACCAGCAATACTGTAATAACTCGTGTCAACCCAGTGACACAAAAACCGGAAATTATCAAACTTCCAGGTTGTTCTCAGCAACTGGGAAATAATCCTCCTTTAATTCCTAGTTTAATCTATGTTGAAAATGCTAGTACAAACGATGTTTTAGTTGGTCAAACTGTTCGCGATCGCGGTTTGGACTTAGCCAATAATCCACGCTTTTTTAAACAGTTTAAGCGAGGTATTGGCGCAAATATTCAAGGATTTTTACCAGAGTTAGATGGTAGTCATATTACTTTTGAAACAATAGGTGAATTATTTTTAAATAGGGTTATTGAACAGTTAAAAAATGAGTCTGTTAATGAGATAGATTCATTAGTTTTGACGGTTCCTGTGGATAGTTTTGAAACATATCGTCATTGGTTGGGTAATGTTTGTCAAGGCTGGAATATTGAACAGGTTAGACTCTTAGATGAACCAACGGCTGCAGCTTTGGGATATGGAACAACAGCAGAAGAATTATTATTAGTTTTAGATTTTGGTGGGGGAACGGTTGATTTATCTTTGGTGAAGTTAGGAACAGAAAATTTACAAAAAAATCAAGGCTTTATTTTAAAATGGGGTCAAAATTTATTTGGAGAAAGTAAAAGTCAAAAGCCTAAAATTGCTCGTGTTTTAGCTAAATCAGGTTCTAATTTAGGGGGATCTGATATTGATAATTGGTTAATTAATTACTTTTCTAAGACTCAAAATATTCCTATTTCTTCCTTAACATTAAGATTAGCAGAACGCTTAAAAATCAAGTTATCTTCTCAAGTAAAAGCTAACGAAGTTTATTTTAACGATGAAACCCTAGACAGTTACGAGCTAGGGTTAGATAGAGACGGGTTTGAAAGTATCCTAAAAGAAGAACAGTTTTTTGATAAGTTAGATGAGTTAATGACTCAAGTTTTGCAGCAAGCAAGACGCAATGGTATCGAAAAAAGAGATATTGATGGTATTTTATTAGTGGGGGGAAGTGTACAGATTCCTGCTGTACAAACTTGGGTAAAACAATACTTTGATGAATCAAAAATTAAATGTGATCGCCCTTTTTCTGCTATTGCGGAAGGTGCGTTAAAATTAGCCCAAGGATTTGAGGTCAAGGACTTCTTATATCATAGTTATGGTATCAGATATTGGAACCGTCGTAAAAAGTGCCATAGTTGGCATTCTATCATTAAATCAGGCCAATCTTACCCCATGAATGAACCCATAGAAATTAAGTTAGGTGCATCCATCGAAAATCAACCCAGTATTGAGTTAATTATAGGAGAATTAGGGTCAGAAACTGGGGGAACTGAGGTATATTTTGATGGAGATAGGTTAGTGACTCGTTCTCTAGGAAATGATAAGAGTAATGTTCAACCTTTAAATGATCGAGATGGAGCTAGAACTTTAGCAAAATTAGATCCTTTAGGAATGCCTGGAAGTGATAGAATTAAGCTACAATTTTGGGTGGATGAACAAAGATTTTTGAGGGTAACAGTTGAGGATTTGTTAACACAAAATAGTTTAGTTGACAAGCAAATTGTAGCAGAATTAAGCTAGAAGTTAATCAGTTATTCGGTTTTAATGAATTCTTAATTGATGTTTAGCTTAATATTATTCTTTCACGCTTTACTAAGGCTTAGATTATATTGATTCTCGCTATTGATATAAAAAACCCTATAATAATAATTGGCACTTCTTTGATCACTTCTAAATATAAAACATAGCTATTTGATTATAATTAAAATTAATATAGCCTTTCTCGGACTCATGAAGTACACCTAATATCTAACTCCGAATTCCGAACTCCGAACTCCAAACTCCTAAAACTAGAAAACTCTGTACCTCACAAGTATGAGAAGTGCTATATCATCCCTGATTAACTATTTATGGATTAGGCTAAGAATGAGCCGCACTCAAACTCATAGAGAATCATTTTTCTTAATTTTAAATGATTCTCTATATATTTTAGAGAATCATCATAAAATTACATTAATAGTGTAATTTATTACACTAATATCCTAGCATTTTTTTCTTCAAAAATGCGCTCAATAACTTCTTCTACCACCTTATCAGGAGTTGATGCACCCGAGGTTACACCAACTACAATTTTACCCTCAGGTAGCCAATTTTCCTTAGTTTCTATCTCTTTTTCTAAGGGTTTATGTTGAATTTTGTTCCCTGATAAAATACGTTGATCGCTATCAATATGATAGGAAGGAATACTTTTTTCTACAGATATCTCTTGTAAATGAGTCGTATTAGAAGAATTAAACCCACCAATAACTACCATTAAATCAACATCTTCCTCAACTAAATTTAACATAGCATCTTGACGTTCTTGGGTCGCATCACAGATGGTATTAAAACTCATAAAATGCTCATTTAATTCAGTGGGGCCATACTTTTTAAGCAAGGTAGTTTCAAACAGTTTACCAATTTGTTCAGTCTCACTTTTTAACATAGTGGTTTGATTAGCAACCCCCAATCTTACTAAATCTTTATCGGGTTCAAAACCTTGAGAATGAGCATTTTTAAACTTATCTAAAAACTCCTCTTTATTGCCACCATTGAGCATATAATCACAGACATATTGAGCTTCTTTTAGGTTTAAAACCACTAAATAAGTTCCTGCAAACGAACTTGTAGCAACAGTTTCTTCGTGACGATATTTACCATGAATAATAGAAGTATGAGCTTTTTTCTTGTGCTTTTCTACAGAGTTCCAAACTTTAGAAACCCAAGGACAAGTAGTATCAACAATAGTGCAACCTTTATCGTTTAATAACTGCATTTCCGTTACACTTGCCCCAAAAGCAGGTAAAATAACCACATCTCCTGCTTCTACCACTGCAAAATTTTTATTCCCATTAATCACTTCAATAAAACCAACATTCATCTCCAATAAACGTTGATTAACCGAAGGATTATGAATGATTTCATTGGTTATCCAAATTTTTTCTTGAGGAAAATGTTGACGGGTTTCATAGGCCATTGCAACAGCCCTTTCTACTCCCCAACAAAAACCAAATGCTTCCGCTAATTTAATAGTAACATTTCCTTTTTGCCATTGATAATTATTCTCACGAATTTGTTGAATAAGAGAACTTTGATACTCTGTATTCATGGTTCCCATGACTTCAGTTTCATGGCCAAACCCTTTACGGTGATAGTTGTCGGACTTTTGTAGAGATCGTTTAAAAGCTTTTGTATCCATAGAATGAGGTAAGGTTAATTCTCTATTAATTCAAACCCCGTCATTAACGAGGAGGTTATACCTTATCTTATCTCAATTCAAACCCCGTCGTTAACAACGGGGTCTTATAGGTCTTGTTTAAGTTTGATTTATAATCAGTAAGATAGCTTTATATATTTTGACAAGTAGTCTGCTTGTGGTACAATCTCAACAACGTTCAATGATATTGAAAACTTACTAAATTTTTCTTAGACTATTTTTGTTATTGCTGTTGATAATTTTCTCTACTTTAGTATTAGCAAAAGTAGCTAATATAATAATGGGTTCAGAATTTTAAAAATTCACTGAAAAAACGAGCGTATCGAAAAATTGGGTTTAAAACTTCCCCCTTTTAGATGGAAAAGTAATTTATGAAAAGTGTCATCAAATATGCCCTAGTCCATGAGTGGTTAACCCCTAAAGCTACAGGGGGTTCAGAATTAGTCGTCAAAGAGATTCTCAAGCATATTAAAGCCGATGTTCATGCCTTAATTGACTTCGAGTCCAGCAACCCTGAGAGTTATCTTTATGGGTGTACTATTGGTCACACCTTTCTCCAAAATTTTCCCTTCGCTCGTAATGGGGTACAAAAATATTTACCATTGCTCCCCTTGGCTATGGAACAGCTAGACTTAAGAGAATATGATGTCATCCTTTCCTCCTCCCATGCAGTAGCCAAAGGAGTCTTAAGCAGTCCCCAACAACTCCATATTTGTTACTGTCACACCCCTATGCGCTATGCTTGGGATCTAACCTTCGACTATCTTAACCATTCTCGGGTAGGAAAAGGAATACCCGGAATTTTCACCCGTTACCTATTACATCGTCTCAGACAATGGGACGTTATTTCCGCCAACCGTGTTGATTATTTTATAGCCAACTCCCATCATACAGCCCGTCGTATCTGGCGTTGTTATCGACGGGAGGCCAAAGTCATTTATCCCCCTGTAAATATCGAAAGATTTCCCTTTAGCTCAGAGAAACAAGACTTTTACCTCACAGTTTCTCGATTGGTCAGTTATAAAAAAATAGCGTTGATCGTGCGAGCTTTCAATCAATTAGGTTATCCTTTAATTATTATTGGTGATGGTCCTGATCTGCCAAAAATTCGTCAAATGGCTCAAGGGAATATCAAAGTCCTGGGAGCGCAAAACGATAAAGTGGTAGAGCAATATATGACTCAAGCCAAAGCATTCGTTTATGCTGCCTGTGAAGACTTTGGGATCGCCCTAGTAGAAGCACAAGCTTGTGGAACGCCTGTTATTGCCTATGGAGGAGGAGGTGCCTTAGAAACCGTAATTGATATTCGTCAAGATCGCGATCAAGGGACAGGGATTTTCTTTTTCCCTCAAACCCATCAAGCTCTGGTAGAAACTGTTGAAACTTTCTCTGGGTTTCAGCATCAAATTAAACCAGAGAGTTGCCGCAATCAGGCGGCAAAATTTACTCCCAAAGTCTTTGAAACGTCTTATCTGGCGTTTTTAGAGCAGTGTTATCGGCACTTTACTAAAACAGTTCGATAACTAAATTTTCAATTATTGTGATCTCTACTGCTATGATTTATTTCATTGGCGTTTAAGATCATGATCCGTGTGGTGTGATGTGATGTGAAGGAGTAAGATGACTGCTAATAGCCAATTTATTGCTGTTAAGGCTATACAAGCTTTGACAAGAAGAGGTTTACCGACCTCAGTTTCCCAAAGAATTGATCACAAGGCTGACTCGGGAAGCATACTCAACGATCAAATGGTTAAGAGAACCTTTGATATTGTCTTTTCCCTGGCGGTGCTGATTATTTTCTCACCTCTTTATTTCTTGCTGGGATTCTTAATTGCTGTGAGTTCCCCAGGTCCAATTTTTTACTGTCAAGAGAGGGCAGGTAAAAACTTTAAAAAGTTTAAATGTATTAAATTCCGAACCATGGTGCAGAATGCCGATGAGGTTCTAGAAACCATGATGGCTAACTGTCCAGAAATGCGGGCTGAGTTTGAAGACAACTTTAAACTGAGAGAAGATCCCCGTATTACTTGGATTGGTAAATTTCTGCGTCTGACCAGTTTAGACGAATTTCCCCAATTCTGGAATGTTCTCAAAGGGGATATGAGTGTAGTCGGTCCGAGACCCTTAGTGCCTGAAGAATTGTGTAAGTATGGCAGTAAGATTGAAAAGGTGCTTACTATTCGCCCTGGAATTACTGGATTATGGCAGGTTTCAGGACGGAATGATATTCCTTATCCTCAACGAGTACAAATTGATGTTTACTACGTCAATTACCGTAATTGGTTGATGGATATCTGGATCATTTTAAAGACTATTGGAGTGGTTCTATTTCCGAAAAACAACGGTGCTTATTAAATATACACTACAATGACTTTATAGCCTCACTAATCAGCTTTCTCTACTCTAGAGGAAGCTTTATTTTTTGGCTGAGGTGCTTCCCAAATTGTAGGCACACCTTGTCATTGTAAAGTAAAGTATGTTATTAAGACTCAAGCAGATTAGACAACTTAATGAATTTTTTCTCAAATTTATAGGATAACTAAACGATGACTCAAACAAAACGCGCCCTAATCACTGGTATTACTGGACAAGATGGTTCTTATCTCAGCGAGTTTTTATTAGAAAAAGGTTACGAAGTACATGGAATTATCCGTCGAACCTCAACTTTCAATACTGATCGCATCGATCATATGTATGTTGACCCCCACCAAACCAATGCTAACTTATTTCTCCACTACGGAGACTTAACCGATGGCACGACCCTAAGACGCATCTTAGAAGAAGTAAAACCCTTCGAGATTTATAATTTAGGAGCCCAGTCTCACGTTCGCGTCAGTTTTGACTCCCCAGAATATACCGTCGATTCTGTGGGTATGGGAACCCTCCGCATCTTAGAAGCGGTTCGAGACTATCAACAAAGAACCGGTATCGAAGTCCGTTTCTATCAAGCCGGTTCTTCGGAAATGTTCGGTAAGGTTCAAGATGTACCCCAAAAGGAAACCACCCCCTTTTATCCCCGTAGTCCCTACGCTTGTGCCAAAGTGTACGCCCATTGGCAAACCCTAAATTATCGCGAATCTTACGATTTATTTGCCTGTAACGGTATTCTCTTCAACCACGAATCCCCTCGTCGTGGAGAAACCTTTGTGACTCGCAAAATCACCCGAGCGATCGCTCGCATTGTGGCTAAAACCCAGAAAAAACTCTATTTAGGAAACCTCGACTCAAAACGGGACTGGGGTTACGCTAAGGACTACGTCAGAGCAATGTGGTTGATGCTACAACAAAATGAAGCTGATGATTATGTTGTGGCTACAGGAGAAACCCATTCTGTCCGAGACTTCCTCAAAATTGCCTTTGAATACGTTAACCTCAACTGGGAAGACTACGTAGACTTCGATAAGCGTTATTTACGCCCGGCCGAAGTAGATTTATTGATCGGTGACCCCAGCAAAGCAAAAACAAAATTGGGATGGGAACCTTCTGTCACCTTTGAGCAGTTAGTTCATCTGATGGTAGAAGCAGACTTGGCAGCTTTAGGACTCTCTTCTCCTAATGAAACATCTAATGACAAAGTGTTACTCTTCAAGGATAATGCTTATGTACGTCAACCGATGAGTGTCATGGTGGACTAAATTGAGGCAGTGAGTTGTTAGTTAGAGGTTAAGTTAGTTCTTGACCAATAATTATCAACAACTGTTCACTTCAGGGATCAAGGGAGTATTCAAGACAATGCTAGATTTAACGGACAAAAGAATTTTAGTAACCGGTGGGGCTGGTTTTCTCGGTAAACAGGTGGTTAACGAGTTGCTGGCCGCCGGCGCACAACTAGAAAAAATTACCATTCCTCGATCTCGTGATTGTGATCTCAGGAAACTCGATCATTGTCAACGGGCAGTCCAACAACAAGATATTGTTGTTCATTTGGCTGCCCATGTGGGAGGGATTGGCTTAAATCAGGTGAAACCGGCTGAATTGTTCTACGATAATTTGATGATGGGCGCACAGTTAATTCATGCTGCCTACGAAGCTGGAGTAGAAAAGTTTACCTGTGTGGGAACTATTTGCGCCTATCCTAAGTTTACCCCTGTTCCTTTTAAAGAGGATGATCTTTGGAATGGTTACCCGGAAGAAACCAATGCGCCCTACGGGATCGCCAAAAAGGCGTTATTGGTTCAGTTGGAATCCTATCGTCAACAATATGGGTTTAATGGTATTTATTTACTGCCAGTTAATTTATACGGTCCAGAAGATAATTTTAATCCCAACAGTTCCCATGTCATACCTGCTTTAATTCGTAAAGTCTATGAAGCACAAAAAGAAGGGAAAAAAGAACTTCTTGTTTGGGGTGATGGTTCTCCGACTAGAGAGTTTTTATACTCTAGCGATGCAGCACGAGGCATCGTTATGGGGACTCAATTATATAATGATCCCGAACCTGTTAATTTAGGAACCAATGAGGAAGTTCCTATTAAATATTTGGCTGAGTTAATTTCTGAGTTAATGGGGTTTGAGGGGGAACTTGTTTGGCAAACAGATAAACCCAACGGTCAACCCCGTCGTTGTTTAGATACACAAAGGGCCAAAGAAAAGTTTGGTTTTGTGGCTCAAATGGAATTTAAACAAGGATTAAAAAATACTATTGACTGGTATAGAAATAATCCACAATAAAAGATAAACTATTCACTGATAACCTTTGAGGAGACTCTATATTAATAGGCTTATTCTGCTATAAAAAAAATACTTTCTTGGCTAGAATAATTATATTTTTCTGTGGAAAAGAGCCTAAAATTTTATTGTTAACTCAAATCTTGCACTTTCGGTAAAACTAGCTAGTTTATAGAGGGAACAGGGAAAAAGATTTATTTTGACTGTAATTTAACTGATTGAAAATTTATTTTCTTTGTTTTCTTGTTGAATTTTTATATACTGGTGCAAGATATCAGTTTCTTCTTATTAACAAAACTGACTAATATTTAGTATTTTCTATCGCCAAAAATTCAACAACAATCTATCAACGAAAAATAACAATTGTTATGACTTCAGAACACAGAAAAAATAGCCAATTGGAATGGCGATTAAATCCAGGTTATTTAATGGAAAGAGGATCAGATTTAGAGTCAACTATCATTTTCTTTGGTCGTTTTCTAGCTGACCGCAGTTCTCAAGATCCCCTACCAGAAAAAAGTTTATTTTGTGAACAAGGAACCTTTGAATGGGGAGATACACCTCCATTGGAAAAAGTTATTAATTCCTCAGAAGACTGGAACTTTCTTCTGCAAAATCCGCAACTTTTTCGTCGTTCTTTATTCATTGTTGAACCTTGGGATCATGTGGGAATTAATGCTCTCAATGAAACAGTTAGAGCTTCCAAAAATATTGCCTTCTTAGCTCAAAAAATTGCTGATTGTGACTCCATTTTATTTCCTCTTTGGCACACAGGAACCCTTGATTTACAGTCAGTTATTCCTGTTTTATCCGCTAGTATGGCAGTGATTTTAGAAGGGGGTAATGCCTCAGTTCACAAACCAGATGAATGGACTTATCCTAATTGTAGCAGAGAAGATATGTTGACATTTGTTGAACAACTTCTCCTATCCCGTTCTCCTCAAAGTGCGCCTGTAATTATGATTTGTGTTAGTCATCAATTGGCAGCAGAAAGCCATATTAGACTAATCCAAAATGCAGTTAATGATGTTATCAATACTGAAAACATTACCTCCGATGAAGACGATGAAGCCTTGATTTCTCTCAAATCTGTTTGTGAAAAAATTCGCTCAGTTGGGGAAAATCTGAAAATAGAAAAACGGGACGGTCGCATTGTTGCTCAAGGATGGAATGATGTCAATTTTGCGGTGGTTCTTAATGAAGATAAAGAAATCGGCGAACGTTATTTATTGCCCTATAAAACCCCCAAAGCTAAAAATTCAACCATTCCTCTTGAATTACTCAAAGCACATCAAGTGATGGCTCATGAATATGAGGGAATTATTGATCAAATGATTTTAGAACATGGCCGAGATGTGGATATTTCTATGTTTCACTACGATGAAGTTAACGAAGAAGCAATTCTCTTTGCTAACTGGGCTTATATTACCCTCCATAATGCTATTGTTCCTCATCGATATGTCATTGCTGGTAGTCATCTTTCTTGGTTATTACAGTTACCTTATTCTGTGGAAATTTTAGCCTCTACTGAAGCCAACGGCGAAATTTTAACGGAATGTTCTTGTACTTGTATTAACTACAAAGATTTTGAAACTAAGAAAATTCGCCGTTCTTTTACTTGTCAGTTTCATCCAGAACTATTAAAAGATTTGCGTGAAATTGGTAAGCGTCCTGAACCTTCTTATGCAGAACTTAAAGAAAGTGATGGGGTTAGATTATTGGTCAGATTGCTTTATCATGGAATGCAAGAATAGAGGATACTAAATTATTATGCTTAAGCCAATTAGAGAAAGAAAACTACGCCATTTATTCAATATTTTAGATCGTAATCATGACGGGGTACTCAGTAGAAAAGATTTTGAGCAAGTTATTGAGGAGATTACTAATCTTAGAGAATGGAAATGGGGAACCTCCGAATACGAAGAACTGCATTTTTTCTGGATGGGGTTTTGTAATCGTTTAGAAGTTTGGGCCGACCGCAATGGTGATGGCAAAATTACGGAAACTGAATGGTTATGGTATTTAGAACAAATGCTGGATCGTTTTTCAGCGTCTTATGTTCAAAAAGCTTTTATTAATATTAGCTTAAAAGTCATGGATTTCAGCCAAGATAATCAAGTTAGTCTCGATGAGTTTAAACAATTTTATCAAGTCTATGAAATTGACCACAAAGAAGCTACTGATGCTTTTTTACACTTAGACTTAAATCAAGATGGATATTTGACGAAAGATGAATTAACTACTTTATTTCAGGAATTTTTTTACAGCGAAAATCCTAAATCTCCTGGTAATTGGTTATGGGGAAATTTTGATAAATAGGGAACATATCATTGATAGAGAAAAATAATTCCTGGAGTTTGAGGGGGTGAAGGGCGGTAAAATAACCAAAATCTTAGTTATATTGTAAAATTAAATTAAGAAATTTTAATAAACTATCTATTTTGTGCTATGGATCAAACGTCATTAAACTTAGTAGCGATCGCCGTTTTTGCCATGACTCTATCGGCGTTACTGAGTCCTGTATTAAATATATCTCCTTTTATTCCTGCGGCCACCACATTTGCTATTTTAGGGTTAGCTACTGTTGATAGTTTTAGTTGGGAAGGCAAAGGGTTAACCTTATTTTTGGACTTATTTACTTCTTCTGAGGAACGTCAACGCATTATTCATCATGAAGCAGGACATTTTTTAGCAGCGTACTGTTTAGGTATTCCTATCACGGGTTACACCTTAACTGCTTGGGAAACCTTTAGACAAGGAGAAAAAGCTGGAATAGGAGGGGTACAGTTAGATTTTAGTCTCTTATCTGATCAAGAAAAAATTAGTAAAAACCCTTTAATTGTGGAGCGTACTTTTACTGTTTTAATGGCCGGTATTGCCGCGGAAAAAGTCATTTATAATAATGTTGAAGGAGGGGAAGAAGATAAACAAAATTTACGAGAACTTATCAAACTTTTAGGGCTTCGTGCTGACATTTATCAACAAAAAGAAAATTGGGCATTGCTACAAGCAAAAAATTTACTTGTTCGTCATCAAACCGCTTATGAAGGGTTAGTAAAATTGATGGAAAAAAGGGCATCAGTTGAGGAATGTCAAAAGTTAATTAGAGAGAAAATGAACTAAACTATGACAATTTTAAGATTGATCTTTGGTCTATTATCTTCTTCTTTCTTGTCATAATCTAAAAAAGCTCTATAATTAGAGCATAGCCATGAATTAAAAATTATTAATCAACTTTGGCATCAAGCTAGTAATATAAATTTTGGATTTTCAGTGCTATAAATGCAGTTTTGGGGGTTTATAGGGTGGTTAGCTGTATTGCTTAATGGATTAACAGTTGTCAAATTTAGGAAGAAAATAACTAATTGGTGGTTCTATTTTGGATCAAGTGACAATGTTTGATAGAATAGAAAACAATAAGTAAAAGAAACTAAAAGAATATGAACTTGTTATTAGCAACCGCCGGACAATTCCCAACCTATTTTGTCATCGTTTATGTTGTGGGTTTCATAGCTGCTGTGACCATTGGTTCCATTGCTTGGTACAATTCTAAACGTCCTGCCGGCTGGGAAAATGCACAAAAACCCGATTACATTCCCGATGTAGAATCAGAGGAAGCGGCAGATAGTAATTCATAAATTAGCTGCTTACACTTTTCTGAAAAACAATTGAATCATCCCTGAATTATTATTGTGAAGTCTTCAAAAATTGATCAGTTATTACAAGACTTGAAAAAAATGGATGAAGTAGCCCGACAAAGGGCTACAAGTGAACTATGGCAACTATGGTTTACAGAGAAAGGAGAAATTGGCCGAGAATTATTGCGACGATCGCAGTCTTTTCTAGACCAGGGAAATTTCCAAAAAGCTGAAGCATTACTAACAGAAACCATCGAAAACTATCCTGATTTTGCTGAAGCTTGGAACCGAAGAGCTGTACTTTATTTCTCTCTAGAAAAGTACGAACAAGCGCAACAAGATTGTGAACAGGTGATCCAATTGATCCCCTATCATTTTGGAGCCTTACACGGTTTAGGGTTATGTTTATTAGCCTTGGGAAAATACCCAGATGCGATCGCAGCCTTCCGTCAAGCATTAGAGGTGCAACCCCATGCTTTAATCAATCAAAAATTAATTCTGGAATGCACCGCATTGCTTTGAGCCTCTCCTGGCTGAAGCTCAGGAGATTCATAACGAATCCCTGTCGGGATGGTTATTATCTTGTTTTCACAAGTTCCCAGGCTCACCACGTTTGCCTCAAAGGGCGTAGTGATATTTCCTTAAACCCTGCCAATTCAGGTGTTGGGCGTGTACTTTCCGAGAGTCCCCCGGTAGGTTTTTAAGTCTTGTACTGACTAACTTTATTT
>NZ_JASJEB010000075.1 GCF_030064895.1 Crocosphaera sp.
TCTCTAGCCATTCGTCTAACATTGCCTCTTGTTTGCTATCAGGGTAGATTCGGTAACAATAGTTGAGCGTTAGAGTCATAAGAATATGTTATCAGAAAAAATATCAAGTGGTAACATAAATTACTAAGCAAGGTTGTGCTGTCCCACGTTAATATATCGGTCGGGCTGTATCCGCACCCTGACCGTTGCCGATTCCCTTAAACTCCTCGGACGGTACAGCGTGGGACTTAGCTCGACATTAAAGTTAACTTTTCTTCGATCTATCCTACATTATGACTAATAAACCCATTGCCGTCGTTTTATTATCAGGAGGGTTAGACTCTGCCACATCAGCAGCTATCGCCATTGACCAAGGCTATGAAGTGATAGCCCTTTCCTTACAATATGGACAACGACATCAAAGGGAGTTGGAAGCAGCCAAAACCATCGCCAAATCCCTCAATATGACTCAACATTACATAATTGATGTCAATATTGCTCAATGGGGAGGCTCGTCTTTAACCGATAGTTCCTTATCCTTACCCCAAGGAGGAGTTGACCCCAACGAGATACCCTCAACCTACGTTCCCGGCAGAAACACTGTCTTTATTGGCTTAGCCCTGTCCTTAGCGGAAGCAAAAGGCGCAACGGCAATTTATTTAGGCATTAACGCGGTAGATTATTCGGGATATCCCGATTGTCGCCCGGAGTATCTCCAAGCCTATCAAAACCTCGCTAATCTTTCCTCAAAAGCAGGAATCGAAGGAAAAGCCCCCCAATTAGTTGCCCCCTTGATCACGAAAACAAAAGTTGATATTGTTAAAGATGCTATTAAACTTGGGGTTTCTATATCTGAAACTTGGTCTTGTTACCAGGGAGGACAAGAACCCTGTGGATTATGTGATTCTTGCCGTATCCGCGATCGAGCTTTAATTGAGGCAGGATATCCTCAATTAGCTACAATTAAAGGAAGAGAAATATATCAAAAAAATTAATAAATATGATTCAATTATCAGAAAAAATCTACAGTTTTGAAGATTATTGTCAATATAATGATGAAGCAGATAATCATTATGAATTAGTTGATGGCAGGTTAGTATTAATGAATCCTCCGACTGTTAGACATTTTCTCTTAGCTAAATTTTTAGAAATGGCTTTTGATCAATTAATCCAAAGAAAAGCTTTACCTTTAGTTTGTTTTCGAGAAGCAGGGGTAAGAACTGGATGGAGAAAATCTCGTTTACCCGATGTTTTTGTAACCACCAAAGAAGCTGCTTCAGAATTGCTAGATCAATCAGCTATTTTTCAAATTCCTCCTTTATTAATTGTAGAAATTGTTAGTCCTGATTCTATAAAAAGAGATTATCGTTATAAACGATCAGAATATGCTGCTTTAGGCGTGGATGAATATTGGATTGTTGATCCAAATAAAGAGAAAATTACAATTTTCTTGTTAGAAGAAGGTTTATATGAGGAAAAAGTTTATAATCTATCAGATAAATTAGTATCTCGTTTATTTTCTGAGTTAGATTTAACCGTTAATCAAGTTTTAGCCTCGGGAAATATGTAGGAATTTAATAATATTAAGTCCTATAATTTACAATTTATAATACAATTGTTAAACTTAAGATAGTAATATACTGTCTTAAGTTTGTTGTAATGATTGACTGGTTAATCGTCTGGGGAGTCACTCAAGCTGCGGGTTCTGTTGTTCGTTCGGTTATGCAAGATTTAGCAACAGAGGGAGCAAAAGATTACGGAAAAGAATTTTTTAAGAATAGTTTAGGTAAACTATTAAGATTACCTGAAAAAGATGTCCAAAAAGAAGCTTATGGAAAAGCATTAAAGGAATTTTTAGAAATATTTCAGCAACAGTTAGAGATGGCTGATATTGATGATGATAAGCTAGAGATTTATAAAAAACCACTCAAAATTTTTATTAAAGACGAAATTGTTAAACCTATTTTAGGAGATGCGTTTGATATTAATTGTCAACTTCTTGATACTTTTACTCTAGCTAAGTCTTGGCACAGACTAAATTTACCTCAATTACCATCTGAGTTTAATTGGGAAAAAGTAGGAAAATTCTATCTTAGAAAAACAAGAGAAATTATTGAAAGTTCTGAGAAATTAAAAGCTATTTTCTTGGTTGAAATAAAGATTAAAGATAGTGAAAATATTCAAGAAATAGTTGGTCTTAAAACAGATTATGATTTAGATAGATATGCAGAAGGTTTAAAGAGTGAATATGGTAATCTTAAATTAGAGTGTTTAGATACAACCACTTATGAACAAATAAAACTATGGCGAATGTTTGTGCCACAAAATGTAAAAAGGTGTAAACAGTTTATTCCTCAATTATACGAATTTCCTAAAGAGGTTGTTCAAGAACTTTTAGATAGAGGAGAAATTAATCAAGCAGAGTTAGAGTTACAATTATTAGAAGAAAAACGTAGAGAATATTGGAATGAGCAACTATATCCTGTTTTTGATATAGTCAATGAAATTGAACATACTAAAATTGTATTTTTAGGTGATCCTGGTGCTGGAAAATCAAGTTTATTACAATATTTAGCTTTGAATTGGGCTGAAAAAGAACCTAGTGATCGTACTTCTTTTCCTATTCCTCTTTTAATAGAATTACGAATTTATGCAAGAGATAAAGACGAGAATAAATGTGATAATTTCTTAGATTTTTTTCATCAAGGTAATTTATTTTTCCATCTCAATAAACTTGCTTTAGAATCACAACTAAAAAAAGGTCAAGCTATCGCTCTATTTGATGGCTTAGACGAAGTTTTTGATCCTAAATTGAGAGAAAAAATTGTTACAGATATTAAACGTTTTAGTATTGATTATCCCGAAGTTAAAATAATTTTAACCTCTCGTTGGTTAGGATATAAAGCAGAAGAATTTATTAATGCCGAATTTGAACACTTTATGTTACAGGATTTAGATCAGACTCAAATTAATGATTTTATACAACGTTGGCATGATTTAGCCTTTCAAAATAGAGATGATAAAACATTAAAACAACAACGGTTACAAAAGGCGATTAAAGAGTCAAAAGCTATTCGAGAATTAGCAGGAAATCCTTTATTATTAACTATGATGGCGATTCTTAATAGGACTCAAGAATTACCCAGAGATCGACCTAAACTTTATGAAAAAGCCTCAGAAGTATTGTTACATCAATGGGATTTTGAAACTAAGGAAGGATTGATTGATCCCGAACTCAAAAAATATCTTTATAATATTGATTTACGAGATAAAAAGGACATTCTCCGTTTGGTTGCTAATGCAATGCAAGCTGGAGAAAAAGGACTAGCAGCTAACTTAATTTATAAAGAAGAATTAGAAAGTATTTTAACTAATTATCTGGAAGAAACAGGAATTAATAAACGAGATGCGAGTGATATGACGGATTTAATTATCAAACAACTTCGCTATCGTAATTTTATTCTTTGTTCTTTAGGAGGAAATGCTTTCTCTTTTGTTCATCGAACTTTTTTGGAATATTTTTGTGCTTGCGAATTTTATGAAAGATTTAAAAAACGGGGTTTAGAAGGAGGAATTACTTACGAAGAATTAGAGACTGATGTATTTATGAAAAATTGTTTAGACAATTCTTGGAAAGAAGTTTTATGTTTATTAATGGGGATGCTTAGTGCAGAATTCCCCAAAGAAATTTCTGAAAAATTGATTAATTATTTGATTGATCAAAAAGAAATGGATAGAAAATTTACTGCTCTATTTTTAGCCGCAGATTGTTTTGCCGAATTGCGAAATCCTTCTACTCATCATCAACTAAATCAGCGATTATTGAATCAATTAGAAAAACTTTATTATGAAGAAGATGAATCGAAAATTTGGTATCCATTTAAAGATAAGATCAAAGACAATATAGTTAATTCGCTCTCAAGAAATTGGCCAAGTGACTCTCAAGTGTGGAATACACTTCAAACAATGGCACAATCAGAAGTCAATTGGTCAATACAAAAACAAATTGTTGAGAAATTAGTTCAAGTAGCTCAATTGTATCCAAAAGTAATACTTAAAATACAAGAATTAGCTACAAATCGTAACAGCGCAGCAATTTACAGTTTAGCGAAACATTACCGAGATCATCCTCAAACTTTAGCCATTATTCAACAACTAGCTCATCATGGTAGTAGCGCGGCAATTTACAGTTTAGCGGAACATTACCGAGATCATGCTCAAACTTTAGCCATTATTCAACAACAAGCTCATCATGGTAGTAGCGCGGCACTTTACAGTTTAGCGGAACATTACCGAGATCATGCTCAAACTTTAGCCATTATTCAACAACAAGCTGATCAGGGTAATAACCAAGCAATTAAAGAGTTAGCGATATATTACCGAGATCATCCTTAAACTTTAGTCATTATTCAACAAAAAGCTAATCACGGTAATAACCAAGCAATTAAAGAGTTAGCGATATATTACCGAGATAAATCTCAAACTTTAGCCATTATTCAACAACAAGCTCATCAGGGTCATAGCGCGGCAATTAAACAGTTAACAGAACATTACCGAGATAATCCTCAAACTTTACCCATTATTCAACAACAAGTTCATCAGGGTAACTGGCAAGCAATTAGATATTTAGTGAGACATTACCGAGATAATCCTCAAACTTTACCTATTATTCAACAACAAGCTCATCAGGGTCATAGCGTGGCAATTGAACAGTTAGCAGAACATTACCGAGATAAACCTCAAACTTTAGCCATTATTCAACAACAAGCTCATCAGGGTAACGAGGAAGCAATTAGACAGTTAGCGAAACATTACCAAACTTGAGTTCGATGATAAGGAAATTTCTAGAAAACTGACTCAAATCAGAAGTCTAAAACCCCCATTCTCTCCTCAAAAAAATCATAATTCCGAACTCCGAACTCCGAACTCCGAACTCCGAACTCCGAACTCCGAACTCATTAACATTTACATTTCTTTAAATTCAAAAGAATATTAAGCGTTGTTTAAATTTTCTTATTTATGAAGCCATACTTAAGTATTATCGCTATCATTACAAACATATAATCTTACTCCATAGAAAAACATCATGAAAGTATCAATAATAAAGCCAGATAACTTATTCGGTTATGTAACAACTGCTACTTTTTTCTTCAGTATGACTTTCAGTTCCTCCGCATCCACCACATCGTTGAAACAATATGACAATATTAATGCCCAACAATTCAACGAATGTATAAAACCAGCTAGTTCAAACGGTTCAGAACAAGGTTGGGCTCATTATCACGGCGAAAATAAAGGTAAAGTTGAGTTAAAAGTTAGAAATCAACCCATGATTTCTGATGGAACAATTGCAGCAACCTTAAACTATAAATTTGAACCATCAGAAGAAGTATTAACCTTAGAAATCAAGAAAAAAACCAAATTTATGTTTGGTATGATCGAAGCATCTGACGAACAAATATGGGAAGGATTTGATGGTTTAGTAAAAAAATGTCGCAACCATAGTTAGTTAGAAAGGGAAAGAGACTCTTACTCTTTCTTCTGGGGCGGGTCTTTCTTGACGAATATCAAAAGAAGGTGAGCCATTTCTGTCATTAATGCGGATTCTTGTTTGAGGTCTTCTTTGTTCTTCTACCCCGACAGTCAAGCGACCATTATCACCATAAACCCTTACATTTGTCCTGCCGCGACGACGGCGTTGATTAGAAAAATCAACCCGAACATCATCTCCCAGTTCGATAATTTGAGCATTAACAATCTGTGTACCCATAAAAGGAGTGAGAATCAGACCAAGGGTGAATAATCCAAGCATAGAAATCCTTTTCATAGGTAATTCTCCAAATCGAACTTAAGACATCCTATCCTGAATATTTTGCGGCTGACTTCCCCCAGTTGCATGATTAACAATTAAGAGTTTTTACGGTTAAAATTAACCCACGGAATTAAAACCGTGGGTTTTTCTGATACGAAGAACAGAGAACTTAGGTAAGATGGTATCAATCAATAAAAAAACAATAATTAATCAATTCAAATTATATAAATAAGCAAATAAATGCGCTGTTTAAACTGCCATCTGGATAACCTTCCCGAAACAACCCAAATTTGTCCCAATTGTGGGGCGCAGGTTCCTAAATTGTTACAAGAAGTGTTACCCCAAGGAACCCAACTGAGATCGCATACTTATTATTTAGAGAATGCTATTGGAAAAGGCAGTTTTGGCATTACCTATAGTGCCTATCATACCGCATTAAAGAATCCCGTTGCCATCAAAGAATTTTATCCTGTAGAATATGTATCCCGAAATGTTGAAACCAAACTATTAATTATTCCCGAAAAAAATCGAGACAAATACAAAAGAAATTTATATCATTTTTTAGAAGAAGGACAGATATTAGCTAAATTAGATCATCCCAATGTAGTTAAAGTGAGGGATTTATTTGAAGAACGGGACACAGCTTATATTGTTATGGACTTGGTAAAGGGAAAAACCTTGCTTCAAGAATTAGAAAATCAACCGAAAAAAAAGCTATCCCCAGAGAGAATAGAAAACATCATTGGACAATTAGTTGATGCTTTAACAGCTATTCACTCAGCAGGAATTTATCATCTCGATCTCAAGCCAGAGAATATTATTTTAACCCCAGATGATCAACTAATTTTAATTGATTTTGGAGCAGCTACTTTAGCCAGTGATGCTAAACGAAAAAAGACCCGTTCTTTTACGGAATGTTATGCAGCACCAGAAATTATGACAGGGGGAAAAATTGGACCGCAAAGCGATTTATTTGAAGTAGGAATGATTCTCCATGAACTACTAACAGGAAAACTACCACCTCCGGCCATGAAACGAGCTTTAGAAACCGATATTTGGCAGCCTAAAGGGTTAGATTATCCTTGGGATATGTTAATTGTAGATGCCCTGAGAATTAAAAGAGATAAACGCAATTCTAGCGTAGCCCAATGGTGGGAACTAAGGAAACAAGAACAAATTAATCTAATTAGAATTGAACAAAAAAACCTCGAAAATTTACAAGGAAAGTTTTCTTTACCTTTATTAAAACAACAAGGTATGGCTAGAAAATTGGGGTTAGGTTGTCTGAGAAAAGTTATTCCCGTTAATCAAAAGCAGGTCTTAGTTATAGAAGCATCAGGAGCATATTTATTAGATTTTGATAACCCTATTAAGCAGTGGGAAATTGACTGTCCAACTTCCTGTGCAGCTATCAGTGAAAATAAAGAAATATTAGCTTTAGTTTGGGAACAAAGTATCTATTTATGGGATTTAAACCAAGGAAAACTATTAAGACAATTACAAGGTCATTCTAAAAAAATTACCGATGTAGCCTTTAATAAAGATGGTTCTTTATTACTCTCAGGAAGCCTCGACGAAACCTTTATTATTTGGGAACTTAACACAGGAAGAAAACGCCACGAATTATCTGATCCTATGGGGTCTATAACCGCCGTTGCCTTTAGCGAAGATAATCAATTTATTGCCACAGGCTCCCATATAGGAATTGTGAGAATTTGGGGAGCTATTTCTGGTCAAGAATGGCGATGTTTAGAAGGACATAAAACAGCAATAGAAAGCTTGATTTTTAGCCAAGATAGTAAACTATTAGCTTCGGGAGGAAGAGATAAAACTATTCGTTTGTGGGATGTTACTTCAGGAAAATTTCAACAAATATTAGAAGGACATCAAGACTGGGTAACAGCATTAAGTTTTACTAAAAAAGGTGATTATTTAGCATCTGCATCCGCAATCAATGATAAAAATATTTGTATTTGGTCTCTCAGAGAAAGACAACAAACCCAACAACTACAGGGACATAATAACAGTGTTCAAGGGATCGCTTTTTGTCCCGATGAGCGTTACTTGATCTCAGCAGCATTAGACAATAGCATTCGTCTCTGGGACAGAGAAACAGGAACAAACATCAAACAAATACAACAACATAATAATTGTGTGCATAGTGTTGCTTGTAGTGGGGATGGTCGTTGGATAGCGATCACATATAATGATTTCACTATACATCTTTGGGATATTATTAAACAACGAGAAATTAGTTGTCTTGAAGGTCATGAAAGTTCAGTTTCTAGTTTAAGCTTTTGTCCCGATAATCAACATTTAATTTCTGGAAGTTGGGACGGAACCGTGAGAGTTTGGGATATTTATACAGGAAAATGTCAACGAATTTTACAAGGTCATCAACATTGTGTTAGTAGTGTTGCGGTGAGTCCTAATAGTCAATGGATTGCTTCTGGAAGTTGGGATAAAACCATTTTTCTTTGGGAGATTACTAATAGTTTGCCTAATTTTAAAGGAACGAAACCTACTCGTATTTTAAACAGTCATTTAGAAGATATTGAAGGGGTTGCTTTTAGTCCTGATAATCAATTTATTGCCAGTTGTAGCAACGATAAAACTATTAAAATTTGGGAAGTTTCCTCCGGTCAACAAGTTCAACAATTAGAAGGTCATAAATATAGTGTAGAAGATGTGGTTTTTTGTCCTAATGGTCAATTTATTGCTTCTGTTAGTCGCGATAAAACTGTTAGAGTTTGGCACATTATTTCTGGTAAAGAAATTCATCGTTTTCAGGGTCATACTAATTATGTTAACTGTGTTGCTTATAGTTTAGACGGTCATTATTTGGCTTCAGGTGGAAAAGATAAAATGATTGCTATTTGGAACTTGGTTTCAGGAGAATTAACCCAATTAATTCAAGGTCATACTAATGATATTAATAGTCTTGCTTTTACTGGAGATGGTTCTTTTTTAGTTTCCGGGGATAATGATGGAGTGGTTCGCTTATGGAAATTAGAATTAGGGAAAATTGAATGAGATGCTCAAGCTGACATCTTGTATTATCTTCAAAACCCCTTTTACATTCATTGCCGTTCTAAGGAAAGTCAATTTTAAAAAATAGTATAATTTGTTTATGGTTAATTTCAATCTAGAAGACTATTTAACTGATCCCAAATTGATAAAAACTTCGATTTATTATGCAATATATAGCAGACTCAATGATGATCCATTTTGTAATTTTTTTGAAATTCGTATTAATTGTAAAAATGAAGGTAAGATTAACCAATTGGTTGAATACATAAAAAATATCTACTCTTTATCACAACCTTACATACCAGATGAATCATTTGCTTATGCTTATCCAAAAGGCGATTTTTTTATTAGGAGATGTATTTATTTACCTTTTAAGGAATTTGCAGTTAGATATCATCTAATAAACACTATTTCACTAGCTATTGAAAATTCTTTAATTGAAACAAATTTTTCTAGTAGAATACAAAGATCGAAAAGTGGTTTTATTCCTTTATTTCAAGATTATTATGCCAACTACAAAAAATTCATAGAATGGTCTGAAAATTTAATTATTCAATATAAACAAGAAAAGAAAAAATCTTGTATATTGAATGCCGATATAACTTCATTTTATGATAGTATTTCACATGATTATATCATCAACTCAATATTTAATTTAACAGGAAAAATGTTGCCTGGAAAATATGAAAAAATTATTCATAAAATATTGGAATCTGAAGTTGAATTTTATTCATTAATTGATGGTTTATTAAAAATTGAAACAAAGCAGCAAGGATTATTAACTGGTAATTGGACTGAGGGATATTTAGCTAATATATTACTTGCTCGATTAGATGAGTTAATGGTTACTTGTGGATTTAATTATGCACGATATGTTGATGACATTAAAGTGATTACAAATAGTAAAGAAGAATGTATTAAAGCTGTTAATATTATCCAAGAAGAATTGCATAGAATAGGGTTGAATTTAAACTCTGCTAAAACTAATATCATCTGTAACCCTAAATCTATAGAAGATTTATTTAGAAAAGATCATGAAATTTCTTTTGTTGATCATTTGAAGACTGAGAAAAGATCAGAAGAAGATGATAATATTGATATAGGACAGATTGCTTTAAAGAATAATATTAATAAGGAAGATTGCGTTAAATTAACTAATTATCTATTTGATTTGAGTAACTTTGATGAATATGATGATGAGTTAATTATACAATTAATTTCTAAAATTCCAGAGATGATTTACCAATACCCTAAAACTATTAAAAAAAATACTTGGAATATTGTCAAGCTCATAAGTTTTGGGTTTTCCAATTCAATTATGATTGCAGCATATAAAGCAATGAATGAAATATTTAAGTCCAAATATATTATGGATTATGCTAGAACCAGATTAATTCATCATTTGATTAAACCTAGAAAAAAAGATCCCCCTTACATACTGATGATGACTAAAAATAATGATCAGTTACGTCAAAAATTAATTACCATTTTTCAAAATTTTCTATCTAGTAAATCAATAGACTTACATCTTAACTGTTTATACGCATTATGGATCTTATCTCATCAAGATAATGGGAATACGTTTGATGAAGTTTTATTTCGTCAAAATATAGATGGTTATTTACCTAGACCTATTTCTCACAATGTTTCTAGGGTTTTGTCCTCAATACTTGCACATAAAGATAGTTTAAACTTTTTTGATTACTTTGATTTTAATGACTTATCAGATAATAGTGAAAAAGTTGGAATAGACGAATTAAATTCTTAATAAATATCTATTTTTCATAAATATAAAGTATTGACAATTAAAATATATCCGCAATGGTATTTATATCTAAAGATGTATCTTTTTTTAAAAATATGTATAATATACTACAGGCTCTTGATCTACCGATATACCTTAATCTTCTTATATGAAGCGTCTCAGAAATAGGTTCTGTTTCTAATTCAACTAATAATATTATATGATTTTCTAAACCTTGAAAATCATAAATAGTTGACCAAGTGATCGTATTATCGTGAATTGGATTAGCTAAAGAAAATTTCTTAAAGGATAAATCACAAATTGATAATTGTATAGATTTAATAATCTCTTTAGGCGGTTGTTTGGAAAAGAGTATTGTTATATTGTTTGATTTTACTTTCTCATTTTCTGTCATCATCAACACTTTATTTTTAATAAGTTCAATCAGTTCTTTATCCGTTGTAAAATTATTAGTAATAACTTCTTTGAATGTTCTAACTGGTTGTTTAACTCTATAATTTGGACTAATATACTCTTTGTAAGAGTCAAAAATCTCGACTGTATTCCTGATTACTTTCTGTAAGGAATAATTAAAAGGCTTAAATATTTCTTGTATATTATTCTCATTAGTTTTCTGAGAATCATCTTTAAAAATAAGAATAGAAATATTGGTTAACTCTTCTGAGTAGTCAGCTATTTCTCTTAACAATTTACCATCTGACTGCTGTGCTTCATCAATAATAATATGAATTTCCTCTACATCATTTTTTTGTTCTATGATTTTTTGTACTAAGTTAATTTCATTTATAGTTAATATTTTCAAATAATCATTTCTTATATTAATATTGAGCGAAATTTCATTATAAAGATAATTTTTAGATTCTTGAGAATTAGTAATTAATAAGACAAATTTATCATATTTAAGATCAGATATTGCTTGAAATATAGCAAGTTGAGTTTTTCCTGTTCCTGCTGGCCCTTCAATAACAATAGGTATATTAGCTCTATAAAAACCATCTAGAATCTCTTGTTGTTCTTTTGTTAGCCGAATAATCATTTCTTTTTCATCTTCTATTTCTGCACTTAGAGACTTTCTAAATTCTGAGCTAGGAGTAATTAAATTTTTTATTTCTTCAACTATATTGTTACCAAGACAACTATTTCTATAATTATTGTAATGACTATATATCTCATCTATTTTAGGGCTTAAATCCTTAAGGTCATTTCTAAATAGAGTAACTTCTTTTTCCATGAATGGGGCTAAATTACCATCTAAAATATCAATATGAGGAAAACAAATTGCATATCCACAAGTTAACCAAATATTTTTTAAACTAGGTATTCTCTTTTTCAAGAATACAGGTAATTGTTTAGAGTTAGCTAATTGTTTCTTATATGGATTTTGATAAGATATTTTATCTCCTGATTTCCATTTATCATGTTTTCCATCATAAGAAAAATGCGTCCCACCTTTGACTTCTATAATTAATAAACCTTTTTCTGGATGAACTAATAAAAAATCGGTTTCCTTTTCCATCCTTGATCCATATTTATTGCTAAAAATCCAGTATCGATCCTGAAAGATATAAAAATCATCATCAAGTTTGGCAAGTAAATTATATACTTGCGATTCTCCGTGTAAATTAGGATTAGAAGGAGCATTTGGAGGAAACATTTTAGCCATTATCAATATTATTCCTAATCAAAAGTTGTTCATATTAGTAAAGATGTGGAACACTTTAAAATTTATTAATAATAAGAAATTTTAGAAAGTGATCACTACTGCTTAACCCCTAACATACCCAAAAAACTACTTAAACTCATCATGGTAATGTGTCACTAAAACCTAAACTTTACTCCCATTAATCAAAATCGAATAATGCAAACCGTCCAACTCTTTCAACAAGTTAAACTATCTAGAGATATCCCCAATACCATCTTTAAACAAGGCGATCGAGGTACAATTGTAGAATTTTTGCCCCCTAATGAGCAACAACCAGAAGCAGGTTATCTTTTAGAAATGTTTGCTAATAATGAAACTCTTGATGTCATAGCAGTTCCTGTTTCCTGGACAACACCCATTAACTAGCGATCGCATTAAATATAAACGAAACTTATATAAAATTGGAATAACAAAGAAAATAAAAATATTCGGCTCTCTTTACATTTCGCAATGTGTGAAAATAGTTATCAATAAGCAACGAGTTTACGGGCTTATGGTATGATATAGCAGTCGCCAAAGCTATTAGGACATTTTTCTGTTCCCTGTTCCCTGTTCCCTGTTCCCTTAAAATATAATTTATGTGTCCTAACTAGCCTGTCTATTGCTATATTAGAGACTGATACTCAAGGCATAGTATATCTGCCTTTAAAACAAGTCAGAAGATTCCTATTACTCCGTTGTGTGAAACTATCAAGCATGCCAAAAGAAGGGTAATTAGAGAAAAAACAGGAACTTTTTTGAGCAAGCGTACTAAATTAACGTAAACGAATGTAAAGCTGCTCTTGACAAAATACACAAAATAAGCATTCCTCTAAGGATGAACGGCCGTTGACCCCTACGTAAATTGATATAAAATAGCATTCTAGTTGTAGGGTGGGAAAAGATTATAAGGATTATAATACTTTCAGATAAGTGTTTAGTAAACAAAGCCATGAGTAACCCAATTATTATTGAAACGGACTTAAAAGATATTCTTACTAAACTGGATAATCGGTTAGAACGAATTGAAACAAAACTAGAAATATTGCCGAAAATAGAAGCCGAAGTTGCTCAACTTAAAGAAGATGTCAAAAACCTGAAAGAAGATGTCAAAGACCTAACAGGAAGGGCAAACGCTCAAATATGGGCCTTAATTATAACTATTATCGGCGCAACCATTGCAGCTATTATCAAGTTTGGTTTTCTCACTCAAACCTAGATTTTACTTTTCATCCCTAAGCAAAAGAATCATTGAAACCATATTGAGGAATGCCCCCCATGAGTAACCCAATTATTATTGAAACCGACTTAAAAGATATTCTTGTTAAACTTGACGCTAGATTAGAGCGAGTAGAAACGAAACTAGAAGTATTACCGAAAATAGAAGCCGAAGTTACTCAACTCAAAGAAGATGTCAAGGGAATCAAAACGAAACTAGAAGTATTGCCGAAAATAGAAGCCGAAGTTTACCAACTTAAAGAAGATGTCAAAGACTTAAAAGGAAGGGCAAACGCTCAAATATGGGCCTTAATTATTACTGTTATTGGTGCAACCATTGCAGCTATTGTCAGATTCGGTTTTCTCACTCAAACCTAGATTTTATACTATACAAGCGGTCTGCTTGTGTTACAGTAAACTATAAACTTTTCAGATGAAAAATAGACCCAAAACAACAGTTATTTTAGCCATGACTGCCGATGGCAAAATTGCTGATTTTCAACGTAATGCAGCGAGGTTTGGCTCAAATAGTGATAAGAATCATTTAGAAAAACAAATTTCATTAGTAGATGGGGTTATATTTGGTGCAGGAACATTACGCGCTTATGGGACTACTTTAACGGTTAAAAACTCTAAATTATTAGCTGCGAGGAAACAAGAAAATAAACCTAGTCAACCGATTAATATTGTTGTTTCTGCTTCTGGGAAAATAGCTGATAATTTACGCTTTTTTTCTCAACCTGTACCCCATTGGTTAATAACTACAGAAGAAGGGGCAAAAAATAATAGTTCAAACTTTGAAAAAGTATTGACATTTTCTGATCTAGAAACAGGAAAAATTAACTTAGTTACAGCATTTAAACACTTAAAAGAAATAGGATTAAATAATCTAGCAATTTTAGGGGGTGGGGAACTGGTAGCGAGTTGTTTAGAACAAAATTTAATCGATGAATTTTGGTTAACTATTTGTCCCTATATTTTAGGAGGAAAAACAGCACCGACTCCCGTAGAAGGAAAAGGTTTTCTCTCAAAACATAGTCAAAAATTAGAACTATTAAGCTTAGAACAAATAGGACAAGAAATTTTCTTACATTACAAGGTACTATAGCAATCACTAAATAATATGTAAGAAGTCAGAACATATAACGACATAATAGTATTATCTTCCTACAAATACATCCTTGTAGGGGTTTAACAGTGTTAAACCCAGAAAGCTAATTTTTTCACAACTGAAACCTAATTACTACATCCAAGTAATTAATAATCTATGCTGTCATTTGCGTGAAGTACCCCAAAGTAAGACAATGGGGCTTTCCAGGCTCAGACAGTAACCCGTCTGATACAGACTCGATGCACTATCTTTAGGATAGCCACCCCTTAATGAGTCTCTCCCGTGGGCGTAAGTTTCCGCTCTCCCGGCGGTACACACACAAAATACTATTCACTTTTTATTACCAGTTCCCATCTGCGCGGAAGTGCGTAAGGAC